>JAHDPS010000291.1 GCA_018434225.1 Bacillota bacterium | reverse complement strand
TACATCTCCGGCGAGGCTCCGAAGTGCCCGGTATGCGGCGCTCCCACAGAGGTCTGGAGCAGGGTGGTGGGATTCTACAGGCCGGTTCAGAACTGGAACGCCGGGAAGAAGGAAGAATTCGCCGAAAGGCTGGAGTACTCCCTAACGGTAACACCGGAGCACAAGGGGGTAAGCGCTTGAGATCCACGGCCCTGGAGTCCGCGACCTTGAAATCCGTGGAGATTCGCGGCTGGCGGGGGACGAGCCTCATCGATTACCCCGGGTCCCTATGCTCGGTGGTGTTTCTGGCGGGCTGTAACTTCCGGTGTCCATACTGCCACAACCCGGGGCTGGTCAAATGCGATCCGGGCTTGCCCCGGTATTCCGCCGAGGGGGTGTGCCGGAGGCTGATGGACCGGAGGGGTTTCATCGACGGTGTTTGTGTGTCTGGAGGAGAACCGACTCTCCACGAAGGTCTCGCGGAACTGCTCGATCGAGTGAAGGGCCTGGGGTTGAGGATCAAACTCGACACAAACGGCTCGCGACCACAGGTCTTGAGGGCCCTGCTGGATGACGGGCTGGTCGACTACGTCGCCATGGACATCAAGGCCCCGGCGGCCAAGTACTCAAGCGTGTGCGGCGTACCCGTGAGTTCTCGCACTGTCGAGGAGTCCGTGTCGCTGTTGGCCGAATTCGGAGTCTCTTACGAGCTCCGGACTACGGTGGCGTGGACGCTGCTCGACGAAGAAGACATTGTTGACATCGGCGAATGGCTCGGAGGAACCGGTCGCTACGTGCTTCAGCCCTGTCGGGATGGGGTGCACCTCGATCCGGGATTTCGAACCGGCGGGATCGATCGCAAAAGGCTGGAAGACCTGGCCGCTCTCATGCGCTCGTACTTCCCCTCCGTGTCGGTGAGGTGATATCGGACAGTCCGCCCCGATTCGATTCGCGCGGAAGACCCTGGTTTCCAGGACATGCAGGGAGGATTCCCGAAATCATGCGGGAATTGTTCCTTGGGTTCATCCAGAAACCTGGTGAGGAGGATAAGAAGTGGGCTTCATCGAGAAATCATGCGTGGAATTCTCGGACGCCCTGGCGTCCAAGGCGGCCGTGCCTGGTGGCGGAGGGGCGTCCGCGCTGGTCGGGGCGCTCGGCGCCGCTCTTGGATCGATGGTGTGCAATCTGACTATTGGGAAGAAGGCATACCGCGAAGTGGAGGAGGACGTGAAGGGCATCCTTTCGAAGACGGAATCGCTCCGCTCGCGTATGCTCGAGCTCGTCGAACGGGACGCGGTCGTATTCGAGCCTTTGTCGAAGGCATACGGCATCAAGGCCGAGACTCCGGAGGAGAAGGAGGCAAAGGACGCCCTGATGGAGCAGGCTTTGAGAAACGCCTCCACCGTTCCCGTGGACATAGTCAGGGTGGCATGGGATTGCCTGGAGCTGCTGGACGACCTCGCCGAAAAGGGCAGCAAACTCGCAATCAGCGACGTTGGCGTCGGGGCGTTGTTCTGCAAAGCGGCGCTGCTCGGCGGGCGTTTCAACGTTATGATCAATACAGAAATGATGAAGGACAGGGAGTACGCGTCGAGGGTGGATGCTGAAGTTGACGGGATCGTTCAACGCGGCTCGGCGTTGGCGGACACAATAACGCGGAAGGTCGAGCGGCGGATAAAAAAATCTTGATGGGGGATTTCTGTATGGCCGAAATTCTCAGTGGCAAGACAGTCGCGCAGGCGGCGGTGAACGACGTGAAGGCCCGCGTCGACGCGCTCCTCGCGAAAGGCGTTCAGCCTAAGCTGGCTATCATGCGTTTCGGCGCCGAGCCGGACCACGTTTTCTATGAGAAGGGCGCCAAGCGCACGTGCGCTCAAGTCGGCGTCGCCTGCGAGGTGACGGAACTGCCGGCCGACATCTCAGAGGCGGAGGCCATAAACACTCTCAAGCGGTTGAATGAGGACCCGTCGGTGCATGGGATCCTCGTGCTACAGCCGGCGCCCAAGCAGATCAGCGCCGCCGCGCTGCGCTACGCTATCGACCCGCGTAAAGACATCGACGGTATGAGCCCCATAAATGAGGCCAAGGTGTTCGAGGGGGATCCGACCGGTTTCCCGCCCTGCACGCCAACAGCTGTTATGGAGATTCTGAGACACTACAATATCCCGCTCAAGGGCAAGAAGGTCGTGGTCGTCGGGCGCAGCATGGTCGTCGGGAAGCCGGCAGCGATGCTGCTTTTAGGCGAGCACGCGACCGTCACGATATGCCATTCTCGCACGCAGGACCTTCCCGGCGAAGCGCGCCAGGGGGATATCCTGGTGGCGGCCATCGGGCGCGCCAAGATGATAACGAGGGACTATGTCAAGCCGGGTGCCATCGTAATCGATGTCGGGATCAACGTCGACGAGAACGGCAAGATGTGCGGTGACGTCGAGTTCGAGGGCGCCTGCGAGGTTGCTTCCATGATAACGCCGGTCCCCGGCGGGGTTGGCTCCGTCACCACGATCGTGCTGGCCAAGCATGTCGCGCGCGCAGCGGAAATGGCGTAGCGCCCAAAATCGGAGCGTCCACGATCGCGACGCCCGAAACTGCGCTGCGTCGCGCCTAGTAGTCGGATAGCATTCGAACGAACTGCTGTGGCCCCGCAGGCGCCCGCCGCGCGGGGCCTCCGCATCCTCTGAGTATCTAGACGACTCTCAACCGGGACGGCGCCTCCGAGCACTGGCACGAGCCGCGATCCCGTGTTAGTATCGTTTCATGAGGAAGAGAACGCCAGTCGAGTCCGGGATTACCATTCTATTGGTCGCCTCACTAAGCTTCGCGGCGCCCGTCCTTTCCGGTCCCAGATCAGCCGCAGCATCAGCCGCCGCGCCGGCCGCCCCGAGTGTCACCGCGGGGAGCAGTTCGGGCGTCGCCCCGATCACCCCGGGCGCTGCTGACTCGGTGACGATCTACCAGGACGGTGTGGTGCTGGAGTCGAACAATCCCAACTTCAGCCGGGACGTGAAAGTCATCCGCCGGCACGCGGGCGGCCTGCGCCTCATTAACTACCCTGCTGGGTACCAGATGGACATGCCCTCGGAAATGGAGATCGATTTGTGCTATTCACCGGCGTATGTCCGTGCGTCCAGCCCGGCTCTGGACATCAGGATATCCAGGGAGCGATCCCCTTATAGGGACGTGGAGATGTACCTCAGGGACTACCCCAATCGCTTCATGGCCCGGGAGGACTATGAGGGCTACAGGATAATCAACGATATCCACCTCCTCGAGGACACCTGGACGGTCATCCGCGGGCGTCGCACTCGGATCATCGGCTTCAGGCGAGAACCAGGCGAGGACAGCGCGGAGACTCAGAACGAATACCTTCTCGCTTATGTATTGACACCGAGCAAACAGGACTTCTTTGCCCTCTTTTTCAGGACCGATTCCCTGGAGGCCCAGCGTGGCTCCATTCTCCGAGTCCTCGAGTCTCTGATATTCATCAGGCGCATGGGTACCGAGCGATTCAATCTGGATCTGCACCCAGTTCCGGGCAAGTGGAATGCCGAGACGCAGGCCTTGTATGAATGCATATCCGGCGGTAAGCAGTTCATGTGGGGCATATTCTACCCCTGGGCTCTCACTAGGCCGGAGGCATACCAGAAGGTTGCCTCTATCGAGGAGAGGCTGGGGTTCAACTTCCCACTCATCCTTCACTACCTGTACGTAGGGAGCGACTTTCCCGATGAGGGAATGCGGACCGCGTTCGAGCGCGGCCAGGTGGTCGAGCTCACCATGCAGGTTGCGACCCTTGACAACGAAAATGCCGGCGTCAGGAACGCCAATTTTGACGTCCTCGACGGCCGGCTCGATGATGCGATCCGGAAGTTCGCCCGGGGCGCCAGGGCTTTCGGGCACCCATTCCTGTTCCGCCTCAACAACGAGATGAATACGGACTGGTGTCAATACAGCGGGGTGCGCACGCTGAACGATTTCGACGTCTACATAAAGGTGTGGCGGCGGATCTACGCGATCTTCGACGAAGAGGGCGTAGACAACGCAATCTGGGTTTTCAACCCCAATGGCCGCAACTACCCGCCCATGAACTGGAATCGCGGGGTCTGCTATTACCCGGGGAACGGATACGTGCATCTGATCGGTCTGACCGGGTACAATACCGGCGACTATTATAGATCCGTTACGGGGGAACACTGGGCATCCTTTCGGCAAATCTACGATCCGCTCGTATCGGAGAACAGGGCGTTGTATGGGAAGTTCCCGTGGTTGATAGGCGAGTTCGCGAGCAGTTCAGTTGGGGGCGACAAGGCGCGATGGATCCGGGACATGTTTGGAGCGCTGCGCGGTTACCCAGAGATCAAGGCTGCGGTCTGGTGGTCGTACGCCGATTTCGATTATCGCCCGGGCAGGGAAGGCACGCCCGCTCGGAGATACTGGCTCGATGAGAAGGACGAATACCTGGAGGTATTCAGGAATGGGCTGCTGAAGCAGGGTCTCGTGAAGTAGCGCCTGAAGCTGTGACTAGTGGCTATTGATGGCGCGGCAAAAAGCCTCCTTTATCAGCCGTTACTTCGTAAGAGGGTGACGGCTGTCTCGTTTTCGGAAACAGCCTTAACCGCCTGCATGGATTCAACGGTTGGAGAGAGAATAGTTATTGACATATGCCCACAATGACGTTAGAATTAATATGGGCATACGCCAATAACCATTTAGTGGCATCGATGCCGGAGGGATATGGAGGCAATAACGGAGGCGGGAGTATGCCGGGTGGAGATGGGATGGGCCCCACGGGGCTGGGTCCCGTGAGTGGAGGCCGGTAGTTTCCGCAGGAGAATGGGCTTGCAGAGTGTTTATCAACCCGATCAGGGCGGTACCACGAGAAGGAGGTGAACAATATGCCACGAAGA
Organism: Bacillota bacterium; assembly: GCA_018434225.1. Lineage (GTDB taxonomy): Bacteria > Bacillota > Sulfobacillia > JABLXB01 > JABLXB01 > SM1-B181. The sequence continues at coordinate 13,289 of JAHDPS010000291.1, read as the reverse complement.
GACGGAACAGGTCCCTTGGGAATGGGGCCGATGACGGGAAGAGGCATGGGTTACTGCGCGGGCTTCGTGACTCCCGCCTTTGGGAACGCCGGGTTCGGCACTGGCCGCGGACGAGGCTTTCGGAGGATGTTCTACATGACCGGAATGCCGGGTTGGGCGCGTTATGGCGGCTATCCTCATGGTTTTCCCGTGTACGCGGGCGCGACGGCGGAGCCTGTGGCCGACGAGAAGGAAGTGCTGCAGAATCAGGTGCCCTTTTTGGAGAAACAACTTAACCAAGTGCGCGAGCGGCTGAAGGGCTTGGAAGAAGAGGAGTGACTCACCTAGGACTGGAGAAAAGAAGGCAGGCAGGCAATCAAGCGAGCCCTCCTGTCTCCTTTTCGTATGTTTCGGGAAGACGTTTTTGAATGCCGGTGTCTGGTGTCTGGTGTCTGATGCCGGTATCTGTGGATGGTATTTAGAATGGTGAGGAAATGACATGGCCAGACCGACAAAATGGAGACGGATTGAGTTCGTCCCGACCGTCGAGAGGTTTGTTCCCTCAAGGCAGGACGTATCGGATCTAAGGGAAAACGTCTTGAAACTGGAGGAACTGGAGGCGATACGCCTCAAAGACCTCGAAGGGCTGGAGCAGGAAGGGTGCGCCGAGAAGATGAGGGTATCCCGCCCTACCTTTCAACGCATACTCCTCGCGGCGCGAGAGAAGATCGCGGACAGCCTGATCAACGGCAAAGCGATACGTATCCAAGGGGGCAGTTTTACCCGCAATATCTGCCCGGTAATGTGTCTTGATTGCGGATACGAGTGGACGGAAAGATTTGAAGACATGGAGCGAATCGGCAGCGAAAAGTATGTTTGCCCGCGATGTAATTCGCAAAACCTGATGTGCGGACGCGGTGAAAGAGGGCAATTCTGCAGAGGAAACTGCCACCGGCACGGGAGGAACAGGCCCTAACACTAGTGTGCTCTTTCAAGCACTCGACCCATCCGACCAAGGACGCACCGGTCGCTCCATCTATTTCATCTGTACCCGTGTTGTAGCGCACGAGGATGTGTCCGCTGGGGGACAATGTTACCTTACACGATCATTGGCGAGGGATGATCCTCCCTCCACTGTTGTTGTTTTGATAGCTTTGCGGTAGCCGATAGATTCACCCGGGCAGTTTTCCGGGCCTCGATCAGTGCTGTGAGGCAATGTTCCCGCCGCACTGTTGTTGTTTTGATAGCTTTGCGGTAGCCGATAGCTTCACCCGGGCAGCTTTCCGGGCTTCCATCAGTGCTGTGAGGCAATGTTCCAGCTTGCAATCGCCTCTGCCACCCCTGTTCGACGAGGGTGGGCCGGCGCGGAGCGAACGCGGACTACGGCTGACAGTGAGGAGGGCGGCCACCCGCATCGATCGCCGTGCATTTAGGGGGGCATTTAGGCATAAAGCCCCTCGTTGCCTCAAAATTATGAGGTGAGTTTGGCCGCCTTGACTGGATCTACCTCGTGATATATGATCAAGAGCGTAAGCGATAGTGTGTTTTGTGACCTATAGGCGCCACGGCGAGAGACATTAGAAGGTCACGCCGGAGCGCTTTTGCGTTTTTTGGGGGATGGCTGCCCAGGTCGTCCGGCTGCAGTAACTCATAGGCGATAGTTCATCAGGGAGTTACCGTAATGGTGGCTCTCTTTGCTTTTCAGTGGCACGGCGCTAAGCGGAACGGCACCTTGCGGAGCGGTGCGTTGGGAGGGGTTCGGATGATCGTGTTGACAGGCAATTCGCTGACCATTGAGGATGTAGTGGATGTGGCATGCAAAGACGCGGAGGTCATCGTCCCCGCGGAGGTGAGGGAGAAGATCGGCGCGGGTAGGTCCGCGGTGGAAAACTACCTGCGGGAGGGGCGCCCCGCCTATGGGGTCAACACGGGATTCGGCGCCCTGTGCGATACGGCGATCCCGCCGGATTCGCTCAAGGAGCTGCAAGAGAACCTGGTGCGGAGCCATGCGAGCGGGGCGGGGGAGTACTTCTCGCGGGAAGTTGTGAGAGCGGCCGTACTTCTGAGGGCGAACAGCCTCTGCCGCGGTCATTCGGGGGTGCGCCCGGTCATCGTCGACACCCTGGTGGACCTCCTGAACAAGCGGGTGATCCCCGCAGTGCACTCGAAAGGGTCCCTGGGGGCGAGCGGCGATCTGGCTCCCCTCGCGGATCTGGCCCTGGTGCTGACGGGAGAGGGCATGGCATGGCTCGATGGGAAACTTCTGGGCGGTGGCGAGGCTCTCCGGAGAACGGGCATAGCACCCCTTCGACTGGAGGCGAAGGAGGGCCTTGCATTGCTGAACGGGACGGCCTTCATGACCGCCATCGCGGCGCTCACCCTCAGCCGCGAGGCCGTCTTACTTGAGGCCCAGGATGCCGCCGCGGCGCTGTCTCTGGCCGCGTTCAGGGGCACCGCTTCGGCCTACTCGGAGGCTCTGGTGGCCGCCAGGCCGCATCCGGGGGCAATGCGGATCGCAGGCCACTTGAGGGGGATACTCGAGGACTCAGGGCTGGTTGACGGTGGTGCGAGGGCTCGAATCCAGGACCCGTATTGTTTCCGCTGTGTTCCACAGGTGCATGGCGCGGTGCTGGACGCGGTGACGCACGCGAGGAGAACGATCGGGGTGGAGATCAACTCCACTACCGATAACCCACTGGTCATAGAGGGAAAAGTACTGAGCGGAGGGAATTTCCACGGTCAACCGGTGGGAGCGGTGATGGACTACCTCTCCATAGTTGTGACCGCGATGAGCGCCATGGCGGAGCGGAGGCTCAACCAGCTCTTGCATCCCGCCCAGAGCGGACTCCCGGCGTTCCTCACGCCCAACCCGGGGCTAAATTCCGGCCTGATGATACCACAATACACGGCGGCCTCCCTGGTTAACGAGAACAGGGTGTTGGCGTCCCCCGCCTCGGTGCACTCCATACCAGTGTGCGCGGACCAGGAAGACCACGTGAGCATGGCGACTCTGGCGGCGCGCAAGGCGATGGAGATCACCGATAACGCGACTGTAGTGGCGGCGGTCGAACTCCTCGCCGGAGCGCAGGCCCTGGACTTATTCACCGTACCAGGAGAACAGGGGGAATCCGCGAGAGAGCCTTGGCTCAGGGGGCGTCTGGGGGCGCGTCTGCGCGCGGTGTACGATGCGGTGCGCAGGGAGGCTCCATTCATTACCAGGGATGCTGTGCTGTCGTCACACATCGAACACCTGGCCTCATCCATAAGAGACGGGCGCCTGTCCGGAGAACTCAGCCGGGAGGGCTGCGCTCTGAAATGGGAGGACTCTGAGCCGGGCGCCCGGGCGAATGGGGGATAAATATGGCTTCAGGGACGCAGACGATAGGTAAGGTGGCGCTGTACGCGGTGCTGGAGGACGCTCCAGGCGCGCAAACGGGCCTGCTGAATCGCGACGGCTACCGCCTGGTCGTGGGCAGAGTTGGCTCGATGAACCTGGACAAGGTCATCGCCGCCATCGAGACGGCGGCCAGGCGTGAGGGCATCGTGAACCCCGACTATCCGGAGGATCATGCCCTTTACCATTCAATACTCGATGCGCTGCACGGCGTGGGCCGCGGTCAAATAGCGTTGGGTACGATCCTCCGCACGGCCGGCCTGCGTTTCTGCGTGGTTCGTGGTCCCCAATGCAGGGGCGATACTTCGCACGGGGATTGGCTGGCGGTGTCCCTATACGGTCAGATAGGTGGACCCAGGAAGGGGAACGAGCATGAATGTGTGGGCCTGGGCATATTCCACCTGGGGCATTGAGGCGCGTAGATTCTAAACTATGGGGGTGCAGTGGGTATGAGCGCTGCGGCGAGCAGGAGCGCGATTAGGGCGCCCAGGGGCAATAACATGTCGTGCAAGGGGTGGGGCCAGGAGGCCGCCATGAGGATGCTCATGAACAACCTGGACCCCGAGGTGGCTGAGAAGCCGGACGAACTGATAGTTTACGGAGGCACGGGGAGGGCGGCCCGAAACTGGGATGCCTTCGATGCGATAGTGCGCAGCCTGAAGGATCTCGAGAATGACGAGACGCTCCTGGTCCAGTCGGGGAAGCCCGTCGGGGTTTTCAGGACGCACAGCATGGCGCCCAGGGTCCTCATCGCCAATTCCATGCTCGTGCCGGCCTGGGCGACCTGGGACAACTTCTGGGAACTCGAGAAGAAGGGCCTCATCATGTACGGCCAGATGACGGCCGGGAGCTGGATCTACATTGGGTCCCAGGGGATCATACAGGGGACGTACGAGACGCTCGCCGAGGCCGCGAGGCAGAAATTCGGCGGCAACCTGCGCGGGAGGTTGGTGCTCACCGCGGGCCTGGGGGGTATGAGCGGCGCGCAGCCCCTCGCCATCACGATGAACGAGGGCGTAGGCCTGATCGTCGAGGTTGACGAAGCGCGGATCGACCGGAGGGTCAGGATGGGCTATTGCGACACGCGCGCGTCCAGCCTGGATGAGGCGATTCATCTCGCGATGGAGGCCAAGGAAAAGGGAGCGGCCCGATCCATCGCGCTGCACGGCAACGCCGCCGATGTGTGCCCCGAAATGGTCAGGCGCGGGGTCGTGCCGGACATCGTCACCGATCAGACGTCGGCGCATGACCTGCTCAACGGCTATGTGCCATCGGGATTGAGCGTCAAGGATGCTGCCGAGCTGCGCGCCAGGGACCCCAAAGAATACGTCCGAAGGGCCAAGGATAGCGTGGTCGCTCACGTGCAGGCCATGATCGATTGGCAGAGGATGGGGTCGGTGGTATTCGACTACGGCAACAATATCAGGCAGCAGGCGTTCTCGGCCGGACTTCGCGATGCCTTCGCATTCCCCGGATTCGTCCCCGCGTTCATCCGGCCGATGTTCTGCGAGGGCAAGGGCCCATTCAGATGGGCGGCCCTGTCCGGCGATCCCGAGGACATTTACCGCACTGATGAGGCGGTGCTCAGGGAGATGCGGGGCAACGAATCCCTCGAACGGTGGATCAGGATGGCGCGGGAGCGAATACCGTTCCAGGGGTTGCCCTCCAGGATATGCTGGCTCGGGTATGGGGAGCGGGACCGCATGGGACTGGTGTTCAACGATATGGTGAGGAAGGGCGAGATCTCTGCCCCGATCGTCATCGGCAGGGATCACCTCGATAGCGGGAGCGTAGCGTCGCCGAACAGGGAGACGGAGGGCATGAAGGACGGCAGCGACGCGATAGCCGACTGGCCCATACTGAACGCGCTGCTCAACACGGCTGCCGGTGCGAGTTGGGTGTCGGTCCACCACGGGGGCGGAGTCGGCATCGGCTATTCGATCCACGCCGGCATGGTAGTCGTGGCCGACGGTTCCGATGAGGCGGAGAAACGATTGAGGAGAGTGCTGGTCACCGATCCGGGCACAGGAGTGATCCGCCACGTGGACGCCGGGTACGACGACGCAGTCAAGACTGCCAGGGAAAAGGGCGTCAAGGTGCCGATGATGCGGTAGGCAAGCGGGTACAGGCGGATGATCGCAGATAGCGGCCGACGACAAACCCGGATGACAAGCCCGAGTATCTAACACGAGTATCTAGCACAACTGAGGAAGGATTCCTTGCGTGCTCTATAGTGACAGCCCGGCCTGAAGCGCTTTGACGTTCAGATCATGCAGTCTGGGTGGCAGGTGCTCTCGCACCAGGCGCTCCCAATCCAGGTCCTTCAGGCCGAGCGCGTTCACCAGCGCGCCTAACAGCACGATATTCTGCGCGCGCGCGTTGCCGAGCGCGGATGCTATGCTGGAGGCCGCCACCACTTTAACGTTTTCGACCGTCGACTTGAGGGCTTCTAGTACGTCCGAAGGATACTTCTCCTTTTCGATCAAGACCGGCAAGGGGTATACCTCCTGGTCGTTGACTATGAGTGTCCCGCCGCGCTTGAGATAGGGGAGCCACCGCGCCGCCTCCACCTTCTCGAACGCCACCACGGCGTCCGCCTCGCCTGCGCCGATGCTCGGCGAATACACCTTGTCGCCGTACCTGATCTGGGTTGAGACACTCCCACCTCGCTGGGACATCCCGTGGATCTCCGACATCTTGACGTCAAAGCCCAACTCCACGAGGCCCGCGGAGAGTATCTTCGATGTCAGGATGGTCCCCTGACCGCCTACTCCCACCAGCAGGATGCTCTTTACCATCTCACTCGCCCACCTTCACAATAGCATTGAACTTGCATAGCTGCAGGCAGAGCGTACATCCATTGCACGACGAGGCGTCGATAACAACCTCTCCATCCTTGAAGGCAATCGCAGGGCAGCCGGGCCTCATACACGCCTTGCATTTTTTGCATTTGTCGCTAACGACCAAGCAATAGCCGCGTTTTCTCCTCTGGACGTCCTTAAGAAGCGCGCACTCGCGCCGCGAAATGATCGCGAACGGCTCCGTCGAGTTGTATGCCTCCTTGACGGCCTTTTCTGTCTCCGCGAGGTTGTATGGGTCGATGATGCGGATGTTTCCGGCCTTGATCCCCGCGGCCTCCACGATGCCTTCGATATCCACCTGCGTCGTCACTTCGCCCATCAACGTGACCCCCGTTCCGGGGTTCTCCTGGTGGCCGGTCATGGCCGTCACGCGGTTGTCAAGGATCGCCACCGCGATATTGCCCCTGTTGTAGACCGCGTCGATCAAACCTGTTATTCCGGAGTGGAAGAACGTGGAGTCACCGATCAGGCCGAATACCTTGATCTTTCGCCCGGCGCGCTCCGCGGCCTTCGCCATGCCTATAGCCCCCGATATGCTGGCCCCCATGCAAATCACGCTGTCCGTCACCCCGATTGGGGGAGCCATGCCCAGCGTGTAGCATCCTATGTCGCCCGCCGCTACGACGTCCTTGTACTTGGTAAGGGCATAGAAGAAGCCGCGGTGGGGGCAACCTGCGCAGAGCACGGGCGGCCTGGCCGGTACGGCCGTATCGACGCTGTACAGGGGGCCCGGCTCATCCGACAGGAGCGACTTTCTGATGATCTGTGGGCTCAGCTCATTGCACGCGGGTATGGATTCCTTGCCGATACAATCGATCCCCAGCGACTTGACGAAGGTCTCCATGTACGGGTCGTTTTCTTCGATGACGTACAGTCTATCCACCCCTGCGGCGAATCTCTCGATAGTCTGGTCGGGGAGGGGATGAGTGAACCCGAGCTTCAGGTAGGAGGCCCCATCGCCGAATACCTCGCGCGCGTGCTGGTAGGTTATGCCGCTGGCGATGATGCCGGTGCCCCTGTCCGCCCACTCGATGCGGTTCAAGGGACTCGCGTTAGAATACTCGCGCAGGCTGCGGAGGCGCTCCTCGACGACCACGTGCCTCTCGCGCGCATGGGCGGGCACCACGACGTATTTCTTGACGTCCTTTTTGTATTCCCGGACGCCCGCTTCGCGCCTTTCGCCCAGTTCCACTATACCCTTGCTGTGGCATATCCTGGTCGTGACTCGCACCAGGACGGGCGTGTCGAATCGCTCGCTCAATTCGAACGCTTCTATCACGAAGTCCTTGCATTCCTGGCTGTCGGATGGTTCCACCATCGCGACCTTCGCGAATGGCGCGTAATTCCGGTTGTCCTGCTCATTCTGAGAGCTGTGACAGCCGGGGTCGTCCGCCGAGATTACGACTAGGCCGCCGTTCACGCCCGTATAGGCCATCGTGAAAAAAGGGTCGGCCGCGACGTTGAGGCCCACGTGCTTCATGGCGGCCAGCGAACGCGCTCCCATGATTGCGGCCCCGGCGGCCACCTCGAGGGCGACCTTCTCATTTGTCGACCACTCGGAGTACACTTCCGGGTAAGTGGCCAGGTTCTCCAGGATCTCGGTGCTCGGAGTGCCTGGATAGGCGGCGGCCACGAGGCAGCCCGCCTCCCATGCGCCCCTGGCCAGGGCCTCATTGCCGGTCATCAATGACTTCATGGACTGACCTCCCCCTGTGCTGCGCACACGGCGCATGCGGTCCATGCCGTGCATCGGGTACGTGCGGTTCTTGTTGTGCATCCGGTGCGCTGCAATCGGCCCGCGGGTGCGGCGGACGGGTGTATATTCCATACGACGCGCGCCGATTCCTCCGGCCGCGCCCCGGAGGTTCCACGATGCCGTTCCAGCACACCACTCCCAGCCCACTAGTCCCAGCCAGGCCGTCCTTTCCCAGTCGTCGGTCGACGGTACTAGGTCGCCGATCCCCGGTCGCCGATCCCCGGTTGCCGGTCGCCCGCCACAGGCTTGTCGACAGCAACGTTGCTCACCGGCAACCTTCGGACGGCTGTTCGCTGCCAGGCAGCAACATTCGGCCCGGCTATAGCTGCAAATCTGCAACCTTACAGCGCCAGCCGGGAACCTATCGTCCGCCCGCGCGGTCGATATATACTGGAGATAATAGAGAGTGCGGGCCGGGGAGCCGGGGACCGTAGTCCTCTGGCTGAGGCAGGTCACACTGGAGGCGTTGGCGTTGAAGAAGAGATACAGGATCCTGGCTGCGGGAATCCTATTGATGGCGTGCGCCGCGATGCTTGGGCCATCGCGCGCGGAAGGCGCGGCGCAGGACGTGACGCAGGGCGTGGCGCAGGACGACGTCGCCATAATGGTGGACGATACCGCGATGGCCGTCAGGGGGAGAATCGTGGACGGGCGCACCATGGTGCCGGCGGCCGCCTTTGCTGGTGAACTAGGCGGTGAACTGCGCAGTAAACTGGGCGGTGAACTTGGCATGGATGTAAAGGAAGACATCCACGGCGGCAAGGTCGAGATAGGCCGCGGGGACCGGACCATATCCTTCGACCTCGGAAATTCCGCTGTGCTGTGCGGGGATCACCAGGTGTGGGTGGCCCCTGGCGCGATGGTCATTGATGGTGTGGCCTACGTCCCGCTACGTTTCCTCGGGGAGAACCTCGGGTTTCGGGTGGGCTGGGACGGGGGCGCGCGCACAGTCCACCTGTCAAGCGTCGTGGAGAACTCGATCAAGATCGCCACAGTGAAGGACATCGAGGAGACGGAAGACCTGACGCTCAACATGCAGTATCCCGAGATCAAGGGATTGGAGAACAAGGACGCAGAGGCCGAGTTCAACGATTATTTCCGCAAGGTGGCGCTCCGTTGCCGCGAGTCCGGCCAGAAAAACGCGCGGGACTTCGCCGAGTGGAAGAGCGAGTCCGATCCCAGGCAGGTGAAGATGGAGGAGTACCTGGATTACAGGATCGCGTACAACCGCAACGACATCATCAGCGTGGTGCTCACCCAGTATGAGTACACAGGTGGCGCGCACGGTATGACGTACCAGACTTCATATACGATGGACCTCAAGACGGGCAAGGTCTATTCGCTGTCCGATCTATTCGGTGCCGGCGCCGACTATGTAGCGGCCATCAGCGGGCATGTGAAGAAGGGATTTGCCGATAAGGAACCCGACTTGCCTCTGTTGACGCCATTCGAGGCGATAGGGATACAGCAGGACTTTTACATCAAGGACGAATCGGTGGTCATCTATTTCCAGCTGTACGAATACACCCCTTATGCGGCGGGGATTCAGGAGTTTCCGGTTGCGTTCGCGAGCCTCCAATCGATCCTGGCGCCACGGTTCGAGGCCCTTATCCCATAGGGACGTTGAAACGCGGGAGCGGCCGGGATGATCGCGGGGCGATCTTCGAAAGGACCTATTGCTGATGGGCCGCCCGCTCGCAGCCGAGGTCCTATTGAGGTCCTCGCCCAACCGCTTAGCGCCATGCACACGCTCAAAATTCGCGATTGACACGGCGATGGGAAGGTGCTAGACTTCATCACTAAATACACCATCCCGATTGATCCAAGTGCTATTCGAAGCCTTCCCCACGGGTCGTCGAGGTGCAATGCGAAGGATGATGAGCGGATGGAAGATGCCACGATGCTGCAAACGGTCAAGAGCGTCCTGGATCGTGCGATGTCGGAGATAAAACTGAGAGACGACATGAGGTTGCTCCTCGCGACGCCCGAAAGAGAGATACTGGTAACAGTCCCCGTGGTTATGGATGATGGCTCCGTGAAGACGTTCCCCGGCTACCGCGTGCAGCATTCGAGCGCTCTGGGTCCATATAAAGGCGGAATACGCTATAGCCCCGGCGTGGACCTGGAGGAGGTCAGGGCTCTCGCGGCTCTGATGACCCTGAAATGCGCTGTGGCTGGACTGCCGTACGGAGGGGCGAAGGGCGGAATATGCTGCGAGCCGCGGAAGATGTCGGATCGCGAGCTCGAGTCGATGACGAAACAGTACGCCCGCATGCTGGAGACGGTAATCGGACCTCAGATAGACATCCCCGCGCCCGACGTCAACACTAACGATCGCGTGATGTCCTGGATAATGAACGAAAGGCTGCATACCGGCGCACTCTGGGCGCGGGCGAGCGTGACGGGTAAACCCGTGGTTCTGGGAGGCTCGCTCGGGCGAAGGGAAGCTACGGGGCGAGGCCTATATACGCTCGCGATCGAACTCCTCAGGAAGACCGGGCGGGAAATCAAAGACACCACTGTGGCTGTCCAGGGTTTCGGCAATGTCGGGGCCTGGGCGGCGTACTTTCTCCACGCCGCCGGAGCCAGGGTGGTTGCCGTCAGCAATAGCAAAGGCGGATGGTTCCGCGACGACGGCCTGGACATTCCCCCGCTGGTCGTGGGCGTTGCCAGGACCTCCGCGCCGCTCGACGACCTCGATTCCGTCGGCGCCAGGCGGATCTCCAACGAAGAACTGATCGCTCTGCCCGTGGATATACTCATTCCCGCCGCGATGGAGGGGCAAATCACAAGCCGGAACGCCGGGGGGGTGAAGGCGCGGATGGTCTTGGAGGGAGCCAACGGCCCCACGACGTATCAGGCGGACCACATCCTGGAGGGCCGTGGCGTAACGGTGGTGCCCGATATCCTCGCGAGCGCGGGCGGAGTGGTAGTGTCGTACTTCGAATGGGTCCAGAACATGATGGGGCTACAGTGGCAGTTCGATGAGGTCATTGAGAAGCTGGACTCCACTATGATCAGATCCCTGAATCAGGTGTGGGACCTTGCCGGTAGGAAGGCATGCTCCCTGCGCCTCGCCGCCTACATGCTCGCAATCGAAAAGGTGGCCGACGCCACCTCGCGCCGGCTCGCGTTGCCCGTGTAAGTCCGAGGCCGTTGCACCTCTCCGGATTGTTGTGCGGCCCTCTCCTTCGCCGATTGACCTGCGTGCGAGGCATCCGATGCCTGTCCCCTGGAGGCTCTGCGCGGATTTCCTATCGGTTGAAAGAGGGTATCACAGGTGCGCCAGAGAATAGGTGCAGATGGCTAGACCTGAAGGCACCCGGTGGAGGCGCAATCTTGATGTGCAGACCCACTGCCGACGAGCGATTCGCCTTCATAGAGACAGCTAGGCTGATTATCCGACGTTTCGCCGCGAGTGATGATGCCCCGTTTTTTGCCTACCGCTCCGATCCCAGGGTGAGCCGATATAAGGGTTGGAAACCAGAAAGCATCGGCGAAGTGGAAGAGTTCATCGACAGAATGTCCCGCCTGCACCCGAACATGCCGGGCACCTGGTTTCAACTGGCCGTCTGCAGAAAGGATTCGGGCGAACTGATCGGGGACTGCGGGCTCAGGTTCCCCGATGGCGACGACTCCCAGGTCGAGATAGGGTACACAGTGGCGCCCGCCCATCAGGGACACGGGTACGCGACCGAATCTGTCACAGCTGTCCTAGACTACCTGTTTGGCTCCCTTGGCAAGCGCCGCGCGTACGGCTCGGTGGAACCAGCCAACACGCGATCCATAGCCCTCCTCGAGAGAATAGGCATGAGGAGACAGGCCCACTTTCGCGATAGCGTTCCGCCGGACGGGGAGTGGGGAGACGATGTGATCTACGCCATCCTGGACGAGGAATGGAACAGGAATGGCAGGAGCGTGGTCCACCACGGCCAGCAGCCAGGTTTCGGAGGCTCTAGGACGATAAGAACCCTCCATCGACCGGTATGAGGGCGCCCTGCACGTAGCTGGCGAGGTCCGAGGCCAGGAACAGCGCGACGGACGCCACTTCCTCCGGCTTTCCCCATCTGCCCAGGGCGAGCCTGCTCTGAAAATCGTACCCCGTCTTCATCAGGTCGAGGTTGACGGTGCTTACCGCCTTTCGCACAAGTCGCCCGGTGCCGGGCGTGCGTATGGCCCCCGGCAGGATCGCGTTCGCGCGGAAACCGTCCCTGCCGTAGTCTCGCGCCAGCGCCCTGGTGAGGGCAATGATCCCCGACTTGCTGACGCTGTATGGAACCAGGTCCTTCTTGAATGGCAGTATGGCCTCGATGGACGACACGTTGATCATGACGCCGCCCTTATCCCGCCGTTCACGGATGAACGCCTGGCACATCCAGAAGGCCGACTTAAGGTTGACGGCCAGGGTTCGTTCGAGGGAATCAGCGTCTTCCTCCAGGTAGTCCCTCATGGGGTAAACCCCGGCGTTGTTGATCAGTGTGTCGGGAAGCGAGCCCGCGATGGTCGTCCACAGCCCGTCGATCTGCTCCTTTTTCGAGAGGTCCGCCACGTGAGCAGCGACCTCTCGCGAGTCGCCGGCGATATCCTTAGTCGTGCGTTGCAGGCTCCTTTCATCGATGTCGACGAGGATCAGGCCGGCGCCCGCCAACGCGAAGATGGCCGCCATCGCTTTTCCGATCCCCGACGCCGCGCCCGTGATGAGAACCCGGCGCCCTTCCATGGATAGGGCCTCCGCCGGGGATTTCGCGCGAGTCCGCGCGCGACCGCCCTTCACCCCGCCGGATTTCATCCCTTGCCTGCCGTCCCTTCTCCGGGAGAGTCGATGGCGTCCAGGGCCACCTGGACCCAGGCGGCGTTGTAGCGCGCCCCTCGAGCGGCGCTGGCCTGTCGCGGGTCCCCCGCCACCCCGATATCGCTGATGGACTTGAGCCCGTCCTGGATAGCCCTGGCCACCCCGTCCGCCGATTCCCCGCCGGTGTAACCGCGGATGAGTCGCTCGCGGCGCACCTCGCCGGGCGCGACGGCGAGCATCTGTGATGTCTCGGTTTCTCCGGCGTGGAAGCCCGCCTCGCCGGGCGTTATCCCACCTTCGCCCGCGACCCGGGCGAACGCCGCCATCAGGGCGTCGATATCCGCGACGGGTATCAATCTGACTCCCGCTCTATCCGCGTTGTGGTCGGAGGAGAGATCCTCGATCGTGCGGTTCACGGTCGCGAAGTTCCCACCGTGGGTCGCCAGGAACACGATCCTGGTGACCCCGTGCCTGATCAGGCTCTCCACGTAGTCCTCGATTAGGGCG
>JAHDPS010000129.1 GCA_018434225.1 Bacillota bacterium | reverse complement strand
GAACTCCAGTGCGCAGGGTCCATGGTTGAGATCTGGCACGGAGAAAAGCGGATAGCGGTACACCCCAGGGCTCTAAGGCAATCGCAGTTTCTGACGGCCCCGGGCCAGTGGGATGGTCTGAAGCAGTCCAGTTCCAGGCCAAGACGTGAACCGGTGGCAATGCAGCTGCCATTGGTTGAAGTGGAGCGCCGCTCTCTTGATGTATACGAGCAGCTTGCCTGGGCGGTGAATATCTGATGATTACGCTGGAGAAGGCCCGCTCACACCTTGAGAGTCTTGGACTGAACCAGGCGGCCGAGATGCTCGACAGCAGGCTCGACTCGGCGGCTCAGCGACAATTGCCATACCCTGCGTTTCTCGCCGACCTGCTCGGGATTGAGGTGCAGGCCAGGCGCGAAAGGTATCTAACGACCCGCACAAGACTGGCGCACTTCCCGTTCCTGAGGACGCTCGAGCAGTTTGATTTCGGTTTCCAGCCGTCCATTGACCAAAGACTGATAAAGGAACTGGCAACGACGGCATTTGTGGCGGACGCCGCCAACGTCGTACTGTTGGGTCCGCCCGGGGTTGGAAAGACGCATCTGTGTGTGGCGCTGGGACTCAAGGCGTTGGAGCAGGGCCACGCAGTGTACTTCGTGAGAGCGCACGACCTGATGGAGGACCTGCGGAGGGCGCAGGCGGAGCACCGGCTTGACCGCCGGATGAGAGTCTACATAGCGCCCAGACTGCTGATCATCGACGAATTCGGGGTATGGCCTTACGACAGGATGGCCTCGACAGCGCTATTTAGCCTTATCTCCGCTCGCTACGAGCGTGGGAGCATTATGCTGACTTCGAATAAGGGATTCGCTGAGTGGGGCGAAGTGCTGGGGGATCCGGTGATTGCCACAGCGATCCTCGACAGGCTGCTGCACCACGGCCATGTTATCAACATCCGCGGCAACTCCTACAGGCTCAAAGACAAGAAGCGTGCAGGCCTGTTGCCGATGGTCCATCCTGAACAGGAGGTGAAGGCAGGGACGGAGCAGATCTAGAACGCCGGGGGTGGGTCAATTCCGAAACGGCGAAAACGGATCAATTCTCGCCCGGCGTTGACATTGAAACGCATAGCACGATGAAGCTATGCGTATCCACGGTAGTCGCCTCCCGCGCGGAGG
>JAHDPS010000165.1 GCA_018434225.1 Bacillota bacterium | reverse complement strand
GTTTGGTCGCTTGTCCTCGGTGTCGTCGCTCAGCCCCTCCGAGGCGAATGTCGCCCCGTGGATCCCGTCCCTCCCGGTGGAATGACCCACCAGCATCACCGAGTTACCTACTCCCGCGGCCACACCCCGCTTGATGTCTTCCTTCCTGATCAGGCCGACGCACATCGCGTTACACAGCGGGTTGTCCGCATAGCAGTCGTCGAAGACCACCTCGCCTCCGACCGTGGGCACACCGATGCAGTTGCCGTACCCCGCGAGACCGGCGACGACCCCGCCGAACAGGTATTTCACCCTGGGGTTCGTGGGTTCACCGAACCTCAACGGGTCTAGAAGGGCGATCGGTCTCGCGCCCATAGCCAGTACGTCCCTGACTATTCCGCCCGCACCGGTGGCCGCGCCCTGGTATGGCTCGACGGCCGAAGGGTGGTTGTGCGATTCGAGCTTGAAGGCCACGCCCAGCCCGTCCCCGATGTCCACGACGCCAGCGTTCTCTCCCGGCCCGACCAGGACGCGTTCACCCCTGGTGGGAAGGGTCTTGAGGAGTTTCCGTGAATGCTTGTAGGCGCAGTGCTCCGACCACAGGACCGCGAACATCCCCAGCTCGGTCCAGTTGGGGCTCCTCCCCAGCGAGGACGCGATCATCTCAAACTCCGAATCCTTCAGGCCCATCTCGCGCCAGAGTTTGCCCTCGATTATCATCTCTACCGTCGGTTCTGAAGCGTGCATGTCATCTACCCCCCAGGAAGGAGACTATCGAATTGAGAATCCCCAACCCGTCGGAGGACCCCAATACGGCCTGATAGGCCCTTTCAGGATGCGGCATCATGCCCGCCACGTTACCACGCTCGTTGCATATGCCCGCGATGTTGCCCAGCGAACCGTTCGGGTTGGCCTCAGCCGTGATCTTGCCCTCACTGTCGCAATACCTGAACAGGACCCGCCCTCCGTCTTCGAGTTCCCGTATGGTCTCCTCATCCGCGTAGTAGTTGCCCTCCCCGTGGGCTATTGGGATCCGCATCACCTGCCCGGGGGCAAGTCCCATCGTGAACGGGGACCGGGTGTTCTCCACCCTTAGATGGACGTACATGCATCTGAACTGAAGGCTGTCGTTCTTGAGCGTGGCGCCGGGAAGCAGTCCGGACTCGAGCAGCACCTGGAATCCGTTGCATATCCCCAGGACAAGGCCTCCGCGCGCCGCGAACTCCCGCACGGCCCCCATGACCGGCGAGAATCGCGCTATCGCTCCCGCTCGCAGGTAGTCGCCATGCGGGAATCCGCCGGGAAGGATTATGCAGTCGTACGCCGAAATGTCGCGGTTCTCGTGCCAGACGTAGTCCACCGGCTGCGACAGGCCGTCCCTGATCGCATAGTACGCGTCGTCCTCACAGTTCGAACCCGGGAACACGACGACTCCGAACCTCACTGTCCAGCCGCCTCCCCGTTTGAGGCATCGACTACCTCGAACTCGTACTCTTCTATCACGGGGTTCGCAAGCAGTCTCCTGCACATCTCGTCAACCATGCGGGCCGCCTCCGCGGCGGACTCGCAGTCAGCCAGGTCTATTTCCATGTGCTTGCCGATCCTCACGCCCGCGACGTTCCCGAACCCCATGGTCAATAGAGCGGACTTTACCACTGTGCCCTGGGGATCCACCACCGACTTCTTGAGCGACACCGTTATCCTCGCCTTGTAGTTCATTATGAAGCGACCCTCCTGAGAACCTCGCGGTAGGCCTCTTCAACCCCACCGAGGTCCCTTCTGAATCTATCCTTATCCAGCCTCTCCCCGCTGTTGGTATCCCAGAACCGGCACGTATCGGGCGAGATTTCGTCCCCGAGGATGATGTCCCCGCGATACCTGCCGAATTCCAACTTGAAATCCACGAGATCGATGCCCCTGGGGTTGAGGAAGCCGCGCATTACTTCGTTCGTCTTCATAGCCAGCCTCGCGATCTCTTCGAGCTCCACCATCGTCGCAAGGCCGAGCGCGCGTATGTGATACTCGTTGATCATGGGGTCCCCGAGCTCGTCGCTCTTATGGTAGAACTCCAGCACCGGACTATCGAGCCTGGTCCCTTCGGGCAGGCCCAGGCGGTTGGAAAGACTTCCCGCCACGACGTTCCTCACCACTACCTCGAAGGTTACTATCTTGACGCGCTTTACGAGCATTTCGCCCGGGTTGAGCAGTCTCTCGAAGTGATTCGGAACACCCGCGTCACGGAGCAGGGTGAAAAACACCGCCGACATCTCCGCGTTCACGACGCCCTTGCCCTCGATGACACCCTTCTTCTTTCCATCGAACGCGGTCGCCGAATCCTTGTAGTGAATGAGCAGGAGGTCCTGGTCTTCGGTAGCGAATACGACCTTGGCCTTGCCCTCATAAAGCCTGTTTACCTTCCAGATCTCCGTCACAGACCCCACCACCTTCGCGAGTCGTAAGCCGCGAAATGGCCGCGTTCAACCGAGGCCGGCCCGCGCGAATATCTCGTCCACGCGCCCGATCTGCCGCTCGAAGTCGAAAATTGCCTCTATCTCGACATCGCCGAGGGCCTCCCCGATGCGCCCGTCTTCCCTGACGAGGGACCGGAACTCAAGGCCCTCGTCGCGGGCCTTCATGGCTAGCGACTGGACGATTCCGTACGCCTCCTCTCTCGGCATGCCCTTTTCGACCAGGGCCAGCATGATTTCCTGGGAGCACACGAGGCCGCCCGTCATTTCAAGATTTGACTTCATTCTCTCGGGGTACACTCGCAGTTCCTTCACCACCGTGGTAAACCGGGAGATCATATAATCAAGAAGAATCGTCGCATCCGGGATGATTATTCGCTCGACCGAGGAATTGGATATATCCCGCTCGTGCCACAGGTTCATGTTCTCCATCGCGGTGGCCGCATAGCCCCTGAGCACGCGGGCCAGGCCGCATATTTGCTCGCAGACGATGGGGTTCCTCTTATGCGGCATCGCCGATGAACCCTTCTGTCCACGGTGGAACGGCTCCTCGACCTCCTCCACCTCGGTCCTCTGGAGGTGGCGTATCTCCGTCGCGAACTTCTCGAGCGACGACGCGACCAGGGCCATGAGGGTCACGTATTCCGCGTGCCTGTCCCGCTGCAGAACCTGCGTGGAAACTGGGGCGGGCTTGAGGCCGAGCCTCTCGCATACGTATCTCTCGACGAACGGGTCCACGTGGGCGAACGTGCCGACGACGCCCGATACCTTCCCGTATCCGCAGACATCCGACGCCCTCGCGATCCGCTCGATACAACGCCCGATCTCCGTGTACCAGAGGGCCATCTTCACTCCGAACGTCAGCGGCTCGGCGTGAACGCCGTGCGTGCGGCCGATCATAGGCGTCATCTTATGCCTGCGGGCCTGGACGGCGACTGCCTCGCGCAAGTCCTCCAGGTCGCGCCGGATCGTCGCGGCGGCCTTGACCATCAGGTAGGATAGGGCCGTGTCCACGACGTCGTACGACGTCAGGCCGTAATGGATCCACTTGCCGGCGTCCCCGACAGTCTCTGCCACCTGTGTGGTGAACGCGACGACATCGTGCCTGACACCGGCCTCGATCTCCGCGATGCGCGCGGGGTCTATCCTCGCGCGCGAACGTATCTGTTCCACCGCTTCCGCCGGGACGACCCCCATCTTCGACCACGCCTCGCAGGCCAGAACCTCCACCTCGAGCCAGGCGGAATACTTGCTCTCGTCCGACCATACGGAGGCCATCTCCGGTCGTGAGTACCTGGGTATCACCCTAAGCCCCCCTATCCCCTGGACTGCAACTGGGCGTCCTTCGCTTCCACAGCCGCCGCGAGCCCCCTGCGGTATTCCCGGAGCCCGTCCGCCAGCGAGGACTCACCCGCCCCCGCGGCAAGTATCTGGACGGCCAATAGCGCGGCGTTCCTCGCCGCGTCTATACCCACTGTGGCGACCGGGATGCCGGGTGGCATCTGTACGATTGAATACAGGGCGTCGATACCGTTAAGCGCGCCCGACTTCAGTGGCACGCCGATCACCGGAAGGGTGGTATAGGAGGCGATGACCCCCGGCAGATGGGCGCTCAAGCCGGCGCCGGCGATGATGACGCGGACGCCCTTTTCCTCGGCCCCTCTCACGATGTCCGCCACGCGGCCCGGGGTCCTGTGCGCCGAGGCGATGCGCATATCGAATCCGACCCCAAAAGACTCCAGTACCCCGGCCGCTTCCTTCATGACCGGGAGATCGGAGTCGCTTCCCATGATGATGGTGACGAGCGGTCCATCCTGTGGCTTGTCCATGTTCTCCCTCCTGCGCTGATCCTGAGGGTTTACGGAAAATGTTCGGATCTAGGACCTATCAAGCCAATCGTAACACCGTGCAAAAGCCCTGTCAACGCAGCGGATCCGAACGTTCCGCGCCGGCGAGCAAGCTTCATTCGCCCAGCAGGATCCGGCGGCATGAAAGGCAAATCTACGTGTCGTGGTTCTGCCGGGTGTCGGAGGTGGATTCCATTGACGATGCTGAACGAGGTGCGGGATTTCGCACAGGCCGTCGCCGACGCGATCGCCGGCGTAATCGGCGTCGAGGTCGCCATGGTGGACGAGAACCTGTTGACCGTGGTGGGCTCGGGGCGATACGCGCGCCACATCGGGAGGGTCCTGCGCCCCGACAGCATTTCGGCGAAGGTGCTGGCCCAGGGCAAAACCCTGATAGTGCACGCTCCACCCAGCGACCATCTCTGCCAGGATTGCAGCCAGAAGGCGACGTGCACGGACGCCGCGGACATCATCACCCCGCTGAGCATCGGCGGGCAGCTCGCCGGATGCGTGCTGCTGGTCGCGTGCACCAGTGAGCAAAGGGACAGGCTAATAGGTGATACTCAGCGGTGGGTGGATTTCGCAGAGAAGATGGCGGACCTCATATCGCGCGCGTTCAACGAGAAGCAACAGGCCGACGAGGCGAGGGCGCTGGCCATGCAGTTCGACACAGTCATCAATGCGGTCAGCGAGGGCATCCTGACGTTGGACAGCCGCGGGACGATCCTGCACGCGAGCCAATCCGCGGAGCGGTTGCTCGAGGTGTCCACTGGAGACCTCGTCTCCAGATCCATCAGTTTCGTTTTCCCCCAGATCGGCCTCGACTTCCTGAATAGGCCCAGGAACGCCGATTTCGAGACATTCTCCATGTTCAACGACGAAAAAGCCTACTGGCTGGGGGCGATCAAGCCCATCGGCGGCCCGGCGATTCCAAACGGATACGTCGTAACATTCCGCGGGATAGAAGAGATCCCGAAACTGGTCGCCAACTACATCGGAAGAGAGCGCCAGGTGACGTTCAGGGACATACTGGGCTCCAGTGCATCCATGTCCAGGGTGAAACAGATCGCGGCCAGCATCGCCGGCGCGGACTCCACAGTCCTGATCCAGGGCGAAAGTGGAACGGGCAAGGAGCTGTTCGCCAGGGCCATTCACTTCGAAAGCCCCAGGCGCAAAGGCCCATTCGTGGCCTTGAACTGCGCGGCGATCCCTGAGCCGGTCCTCGAGAGTGAACTGTTCGGCTACGAGGAGGGGGCTTTCACCGGGGCCAAGCGCGGGGGAAAACCGGGCAAGTTCGAGCTCGCGCACGGCGGCACCCTGTTCCTCGACGAGATCGGGGACATGCCGATCCACCTTCAGGCCAAGATCCTGCGCGCCATACAAGAGAGGATGGTGGACAGGCTGGGGGCTGGAAAGCCCAAGCCCGTCGACATCCGGATCATCGCATCCACCAACAGGGACCTGGAGCAAATGGCCGTGTCGGGCGGATTCCGGTTGGACCTCTATTATCGACTGGCGGTCATCCCCATCGTCATCCCGCCCCTGAGAGAGCACAGGGAGGATGTTCCGGAATACGTGGACCACTTCACCAGAGAATACTCTCAGGCGCTGGGCAAGAAGGTTGAAGGCATAGACCCGGCGGCCATGGATGCCCTCATGAAGTACGCCTGGCCGGGCAATATCCGCGAGCTGGCGAATGCCCTGGAGTACGCGGTGAACCTGGTCGACGGACCGATGATAGACCTAAGCAGGCTCCCCCCGCAGATCGCCGCGGCGACATCCAAAGCCGCGCAGGCGCCGGGATTAACTCGACCCCGGCGCCGCATCACGCGCGATGATCTTGAAAAGGCCCTGCTCGTTTACGGCAGATCCACGAAGGCGAGAGAGGCGATGGCAGCCTCGTTCGGGATCAGCAGGGCCACCCTGTACAGGAGGCTCAAGGAATACGGGCTCCGAGGCAGGCCTCTCACTCACCCCGGGCCGCCTTTATCCGTATCAGATCCGTCGGATACTCATTCAGACTAACGCCGCCGGTCCCGGTAACCACCACTATGTCCTCGATCCTGACCCCGAATCGCCCGGGCAGGTATATGCCAGGCTCGATGCTGAAAGTCATGCCCTCCTCGAGCGGCTGAGCGTTGCCCTCCACTATGTATGGCTCCTCGTGGCCGTCCAGCCCTATTCCGTGACCGGTGCGGTGGATGAAATACTTCCCGTATCCGCTTTCACTTATCACCCTCCGGGCGGCGCGGTCAACGTCCTGGCATGGGCGGCCCGGGCGGACCGCTTTCATGGCCTCATCGTGTGCTTTCCTCACTACGTCATATACTTCTGTGAATTGCGGCGGCGGAGTCCCCAGTGCGACGGTGCGGGTGATGTCCGAGCAGTAGCCGTCGCGAACGCACCCGAAATCCATCACGATGGTGTCCCCCTCGCGCAAAACCCTTTCGCCGGCGCGGTAATGGGGTAACGCTCCGTTGGAACCGAACGCGACTATCGAGGGAAAAGACAATCGTTCCCCGCCGTTCTCCCGGATCTCCCTCTCGAGATTCCACGCCACGTCCTTTTCCGTCATCCCGACCCGGATCGCCGGAAGCGTGGCCGCCAGCGCGCGATCGACTATCCCGGCGGCCTTCTTGAGGGCGTCGATCTCGGCCCCGTCCTTCACGCGCCTCATTTCCCTGAGCAGCGGGGTTACAGCACCCCATTTCACTCCGGGCACGGCGCCCTGTAGCCCGATGAGGTGCTCCGCCCACATCCCGTTGTCGACCAGCACCTCGGATATCGCCATCCCTTTCAACCTGCGGGCCACCAGGCCGTACGGGTTTTCGCCGTCGTTCCACACGAACGCCTCGATCCCGGGAAGGCGGGACGCCACCTCCTCGGCGTACAGGGCGGGCACGACCATATCCACCCTTCCGTCGGGCCAGAACAGCCCCGCCACGAGGCGTTCATCCGCGACCAGATCCAGCCCTAACAGGTAGAAAAGGCTGGAGGACGGCGCCAGGATCGCCATCGAGCCGGACTTCACCAGGAGTCGAGCCAGTTTCGAGACCCTTTCAGGACGCACTTGAACCGTCACCTCCGCATTGAATCTAGAATTCCGCGTGCTCGGTTCGGGCGATTATCTCGTCCTGCAACGATCTACCGAGGTCGCAGAAGTAGTCGCTGTAACCCGCCACCCGGACAATGAGGTCCCTGTATTTCTCGGGTTCAGCCTGCGCGGCTCTCAGCGTTTGAGCCGAGACCACGTTGAACTGAATGTGGTGACCGTCCAATCTGAAGTACGTGCGCACGAGCTTCGACAGGTTGTCGATGCCCTCTTCCCCCTCCAGGAGCTGGGGGGTGAACTTCTGGTTCAGCAGTGTGCCGCCGGTGCGCGCGTGATCCATCTTCGACGCGGACTTGATGACCGCGGTGGGCCCGCGCCTATCCGCCCCCTGCACCGGGGATATGCCCTCCGACAACGGCTGCCGCGCCTTCCTTCCATCGGGCGTGGCCCCCAAGACCGAGCCGAAATACACGTGGCAGGTGGTGGGAAGCATGTTGATCCTGCAGACGCCCCCCTTGGTGTTCGGCCTGCCGTTCACCTCGTCGTGGAAGGTGTTGAAGATGAACCTCATGATGTCGTCCGCGCAGTCGTCGTCGTTTCCGTACCTGGGCGTCCTGTTCATGAGCATCTGGCGCACCCTCTCGTGCCCCTCGAAGTCCTCGTCGAGGACCCTCACGAGCTCGGCCATGGTGATGTTATTCTCATCGAATACGTGGTGCTTGATCGCCGACATGCTGTCGGTGGAGCTGCCCAACCCGACCCCCTGTATGTAGGTCGTATTGTACCTGGCGCCGCCGTCGTTGTAATCCCTTCCGTTCTTTACGCAGTCGTCTATTATGACCGACATGAACGGCGACGGCATGTACGTCGCGAACGCCCTCTCTATTATGTTGTTGCCCTTGATCTTGACGTCGATGAAGTACGCCATCTGCCGCTTGAAGGCGTCGCAGAACTGTTCGAACGTATCGAATCCCGCCGGATCCCCCGTCTTCGGTCCAAGCTGCCTTCCCGTCCGGGGGTCCACCCCGTCGTGCAGCGCCAGCTCGATCATCTTGGCGATATTGAAGTACCCTGTCAGGATGTAGCTCTCCTTGCCGAACGCCCCCGTCTCCACGCAGCCGCTCGCTCCGCCGTTCCTCGCGTCCTCGATGGATTTCCCTTGCCTGAGTAGCTCTTCAACGATAGTGTCGGCATTGAATATCGATGGCTGGCCCCAACCCTTCCTGATGACCCTGCACGCCGCCTTCAAGAACCTGTCTGGGTTCTTCCTGCTGAGCTGGATATTGGTGCTCGGCTGCACTAGCCTCATCTCATCTATCACTTCGAGGATGAGGTATGTCAAATCGTTGGCCCCATCCGATCCGTCCGGCCTCAGCCCGCCCAGGTTGATGTTGGCGAAATCCGTGTAGGTGCCGCTTTCGGCGGCCGTCACCCCCACTTTCGGGGGCGCGGGCTGGTTGTTGAACTTCACCCAGAAGCATTGCAGGAGCTCCCTGGCCTTCTCCACGGTCAGGGTCCCGTCCTCCAGGCCCTTCTTGTAGAACGGGTACAGGTGCTGGTCGAGTCTCCCCGGATTGAAGGAGTCCCAGGTGTTGAGCTCGGTTATCACCCCGAGATGCACGAACCAGTATGCCTGCAGGGCCTCCCAGAAGTCTCGCGGGGCGTGCGCGGGAACGCGCCCGCATATCTCCGCGATCCGCTCGAGCTCCCTTCGCCTCGCGGGATCGGGCTCGTTCAGCGCCATCTCCGCGGCCTTTTCGGCGTAGCGGTCGGCGAACTTCACGATCGCGTCGGCGCAGATCGCCATGGCCTTGAGCTCTTCCCTCTTCGAGAAGGCCTCCGGATCGTTCAGATAGTCGAGGCGGTCCAGGCTGTCCTGGATGTCCCGGCGGAAATCCACGAAACCCCTGCTGTATATCTTGTTGTCGAGCACGGTGTGGCCCGGGGCCCTCTGCTCCATGAATTCGGTGAACACACCGGCGTCGTAGGCGGCCTTCCATTCGGGCGACATCTCCGCGAATATCGCGTCGCGCATCGACTTGCCCTTCCAGAAAGGTATGAACACCTCTCTGTAGAGCCTCTTCGCCTCATCGCTCACCGAGAACGGTATCTTCTCCCTGGAGTCGAGAATGTCCAGATCCTCCAGACTGTGGCAGCATAGTTCCGGGTATGTCGGAGTAGCCTTCGGGCGGGGCCCCCTTTCACCGACGACCAGCTCACCGTCGCCGATGTAAACGGCCTTGTTCTCCATCAGATACTTGAAGGCCAGCGCCCGGCGGACCGGGACCGAGACCGCGCCCCCGAACTCCCTGTAGAATCGAGTCATCAGTTCGGCCCTCTCCGTGGATATGGAGGGCTTCGTCTCAAGACTCTCCCGTCTCAACATCGCGACCCGTTCGTTCATGGCCCCGCTAACCCCCTATCTTGACATCCTTCCCGTATGAACTGATCACCGACGCGATCCACTCCATCTTCGCGCGCTCCGGCGGCTCCAGATCCGGCATGCTGTACCGCCTTCCCAGCCTCTCGTATTTGTCTATCCCCGTCCTGTGATAAGGCAGGAGGTGAACTCTATCGATCCCCGGAAGCGTCGCGAGGAATTCACCGAACCCTCGAACGCTGGATTCCCCGTCGTTCACACCGGGTATGATCGGTATCCTCACCACCACGTTACGGTGGGTCCTCGACAGAATCGCGAGGTTCTCCATTATGAGACCGTTCGGAACCCCCGTGTGTTTCTCGTGTTCCGAGGGATCGATGAGTTTGAGATCGTATAGAAACATGTCGACCACGCCTGCAATCCTGAGAACGTCACCGGTCTTCGCGAAACCGGTGGTTTCGACGGCGGTGTGGATCTCCATTCTCCGGCACTCTTTCAGGAGGGCCTCCAGGAACTCTAACTGCATCAACGGTTCCCCGCCGGAAAACGTTACGCCGCCGCCCGATTCCTCGTAGAATGGCGCGTCCTTCATGATCTCCGCCATTACCTCGCCGACAGTGACTTCTCTGCCCGCGATCGTCCTCGCCCCCGCCTGGCATGCATCCACGCACTTGAAGCACAGCGCACAGTCGTCACCGCCCAGGGATGGGTCTCCCCGCGGGCATACCTCTGCGCAATCGCCGCAACCGATGCATCGCCCCGGCCAGACGATGAGTTCGCGCCCCGTCCCCTGCCCCTCCGGGTTGTGACACCACCAGCAACGTAGCGGGCACCCCTTGAGAAACACGACTGTGCGAATGCCGGGGCCGTCATGGACGGCGTATTTCATGATGTCGAAGATTATGCCCTTTAACCTAATCGCCTCCCGCCCTTACTTTAGCACGAATCATGCCATAGTGGCGCACACGCGAACGCCGCGGGGGACATCCATGGCTAATTAATATGCGCACCTGCATAAGTGGCAAAACGCGGGGGGTCAGCGGCGACGCGCGGAGACGCAGCCCACGCATTATGGACGCCGCCGCGAGACGATTTTCTCATTTGAGAATAGCGAATGAGAATGACAAGGGGCGTTCTCGTTACTCCCACTCTATGGTCCCCGGCGGCTTGGAGGTGACATCGTAAACGACGCGGTTGACCTCGCTCACCTCGTTGACGATGCGGCTCGATATGCGCTCGATGAGGTCGTACGGCAACCTCACCCAGTCGGCCGTCATACCGTCGTCGCTGGTCACAGCCCTGAGAATGACCGTGTACGCGTAAGTCCTGCCGTCCCCCATCACGCCGACGCTCTTCATCGTCGACAACACGGCGAAACTCTGCCATATCCGGCGGTAGAGACCAGCGGCGCGGATCTCCTCCGTGACTATCGAGTCCGCCTCGCGCAGG
>JAHDPS010000122.1 GCA_018434225.1 Bacillota bacterium | reverse complement strand
GGTCCTCGTGAAGGGCGGGAATCCCCGGGTGGGTGAAATGGTTTCGGTAAGGATTACGAAGGCGAAAACTTGGACGCTCGAGGGCGACATCGACACGACGAAACCCTATGTAAGTTAATGCCAAACGCCAAACAATGATGCGCGAGGCTAAGGAACCCAGCGAGGACAAACGGCGCCGGGAAGGTTTTTCATGGGCCGGGCAGAATCACAGGTTCGGGAGGGTTATCGTGGAAGCAAAGACTCCGATGCTTGCCCAGTACGCCTCGGTCAAAAGAGAACACCCCGACGCGTTATTATTCTTCCGGCTCGGCGATTTCTACGAGATGTTCTACGATGATGCGGAAGTGGCGGCGAGGGAACTCGAACTCGTCCTCACCGGTAGAGACGCCGGCGGCGGCAAACGGGCGCCGATGTGCGGGGTGCCTTATCACGCCGCGACCCAGTACATATCCCGGCTCATCGGCAAGGGATACAAGGTCGCCATCTGCGAGCAGATGGAGGACCCGAGATCGGCGAAGGGCCTTGTCAAGCGAGAGGTCGTGCGCATAATCACGCCGGGAACCGTCGTGGATGGGGAGTTCCTGGAGGATAAACGCAACAATTTCATCGGGGCGGTATGCTGGCTACGGGCCGGCGGTGGGCGGAGGGCTTGCGTGGGGCTCGCCTTCGCCGATGTGTCGACTGGAGAGTTCTCCGCGACCCAGATCGACTCGCCGGATCCGAAAGACGCCATGGCGGAGATGCTCCGGGTACAGCCGTCGGAGTCGGTGGCGCCCCCGACGCTTCAAGACCACCCGGTGATCAATGGATTCAGGGCGAGGGACGGCAAGGCGGTGGTCACATTTTACCGCGAGAGCGCCTTCTCGATACGGGAGTCTTCCGCGATGCTCCGCGACCATTTTGGAGTCGCGTCGCTGGACGCCCTGGGTTTTCAGGGCATGCCCGCGGCAATTTGCGCTGCGGGCGCCCTCCTCAGTTACGTGACCGGCACGCAAATGTCAGGGGCCACCCAGATCTCGTCATTGCGCCCATATCGCACCGGCGAGTTTGTATCAGTGGATCCCTGGACCCGGCGCAACCTCGAGATCCTCAAGCGTAATTCCGATGGGTCCGAAACCGCCACCCTGCTCTGGGTGCTCGATCGCACCGTGACTTGCATGGGGGCCAGGATGTTGCGGGCGTGGATGCAGACCCCTCTACGCAATGTGGACGCAATTAGCGCGAGGCTCGACGCGGTTGGCTTTTTCGTCGAGAATCTGCGGTTCAGGGCGAGATTGAGGGCGACACTTTCGAGCGTCTACGATTTGGAGCGATTGGCCGGCCGCATATCCTGCGGAACCGCCAACGCCCGCGATCTGGTCGCGCTACGCCAGTCGCTCGAGGCGCTGGACGCCGTTAGGTCCTGCATAATGGACATTATCGGCGAGGGGAACGGGGGGGGACCCTCGTTCTCAAGACTGGCCGGCTCCATCGAGCCTTTGGAGGACGTGGTGCGCCTCATCGCGGATTCGATCGAGGACGATCCACCGCTTCAAATCCGCGAGGGCGGGTTGATCAGAGCCCACTACGATGACAGGGTGGATGCGCTCCGCGAGGCGTCCTCCGGCGGCAAGGAGTGGATCTCCCGCCTGGAACGGGACGAACGCGCTTCGACAGGGATCAAGTCGCTTAAGGTCGGGTATAACAGGGTTTTCGGATACTACATCGAGGTGACAAGGGCGAATCTGCACCTCGTCCCGGAACGCTACATCAGGAAGCAAACGCTTACGGATGCGGAACGGTTCATAACGCCCGAGCTCAAGGAGAAGGAGGCGCAAGTGCTCGGGGCCGATCAGAGTCTCGGGGAGATCGAGTATGAGTTGTTCCGCGAGATTCGCGACAAAGTAGCTTCGAGATGCCCGGCTGTTCAGGAACGAGCCAGGGCGATCGCCGAGATAGACTGCCTCGCATCCCTCGCGGAGGCGGCGGCTGAGGGACGGTACAGTAGGCCCGTCGTCGAGGCGGGCGACAGGCTGTACATCAAGGAGGGCCGGCACCCCGTCCTTGAGCGGGTCATGGGTCCCGGCCGGTTCATCCCAAATGACATTCATCTTGACGGTACGGTCAGGATGATGCTGATCACGGGACCGAACATGTCGGGCAAGTCCACGATCCTCGCGACCAGCGCACTCATAGTCTTTATGGCCCACATCGGGTCCTTCGTACCGGCGGCGTCGGCGACGATCGGGTTGGTGGATGGCATATTCTATCGCACCGGGTCATATGAGGACCTGTCGGCGGGGCGCAGCACCTTCATGGTGGAACTAACCGAAGTCGCGGCCATCCTCAACTCGGCCACCCGCGACAGCTTGGTGTTGGTGGACGAGCTCGGGCGGGGGACGAGCACCTATGACGGCATGGCTTTGGCCCAGGCCACGCTCGAATACCTTCACGAGCGGGTTGGATGTAGGGTGCTGTTCACCACCCACTACCATGAGCTCGCCGCAGTGGAGCGGAGGCTGCCCGGCGTCAAGAACTATCATGTCACGGCCGTGGAACGGGGAGGGTTTCTCACCTTTCTGTACAGGCTTACGCCCGGGGCCGTCGACAAGAGCTACGGCGTGAACGTGGCGCGCATGGCCGGCCTGCCCCGCGAGGTACTGAAGCGCGCCGGAGAAATCCTTGAATCGCTGGAGAGGCAAAGCCCCTCCCGCCCGCGGCAGTATTCACTCTTTGAAGCCGTGTGCGACCCTGGCCCCATGGTCGACGCGGCTAGGATCGAGGCGGCCGCCGCCGGCGTAACTGGTTATCCGGCGGTTGAGGCGGAGGTTATCGCCATCCTGAAGGGGCTCGACCTGGAGAATATGACGCCGCTCGACGCTCTGAAGCGCCTGGCGGAGATACAACGACTCCTCGACGGACGGGATTGACGCGGAGGGATAGCCACTGGGCAAGATAAGGGTTCTGGACCACGCCACGGCCTGCAAGATAGCCGCGGGCGAGGTAATCGAGAGGCCGTCTTCGGCAGTCAAGGAACTGATCGAGAACTCGCTTGACGCCGGCGCCACCAGGGTGGATATCGAGATCGAGGGCGGCGGGAAACGCCTGATCCGGGTCACCGACAATGGTGAAGGTATGGACCCGGACGACGCCGCACTCGCATTTTCGCGGCACGCCACATCCAAGCTGAGGTGCGCGGGAGATCTAGCATCCGTGCCGACCCTCGGGTTCAGGGGTGAGGCGCTGGCCAGTATCGCCGCCGTCGCGTCCATAGAGCTCAGGACCCGCGCCGCCGGTTCGGAGGCCGGCACCCTGGTTAAAGTGGATTGCGGCGGCCCCCCTTTGGCCGCAGAATGTGCCGCGGTTAACGGCACGAGTATCACTGTGAGCGGGCTGTTTTGCAATCTCCCCGCCCGGTTGAAGTTCCTCAAGAGCGATGCCGCTGAGGCAGCCAGGATCACGGATGTCGTATATTCAATGGCTCTAGGCAATCCTGGGGTCTCGTTCAGCCTCAGGATAGGTGACGACCTCGTGCTGCGCACCCAGGGCACCGGCTCCCTGGCCGATGCAGTGGCGTGCCTTTTCGGGGTATCAATGCTTGGGGACATGCTGCCCGTCGAGTTGGAAGGTGAAACCGTCGTGCGCGTCTCAGGTTTGGCCGGGAAACCGTCGGCTTGCAGGGCGTCCCGCGCGGTGCAGTACACCTTCGTCAATGGCAGACATATCCGCAGTTACGCGGTGCGCGGCGCGACGGAGGAGGCTTATCGGGGATTGATACATGGCCGCAGGTACCCCGCCTTCTTCCTCAACATCGACATTCCGCTGGACTGGGTTGACGTGAACGTTCACCCTCAGAAGACAGAGGTGAAATTCCTGCGGGACAGGGCTGTGACCAGCGTGGTGTATTCGGCGGTTAGGCGCGCGATACTGGGCGGGACCACTTCGTCTGAGGTTGATGGGTTGACGGCGGCAACGACGGACTCAGGTGAGGCCGCGCTTGATAAAACGCCCCTCGAAACACGGGCTTCGCGAACGCGGGATAGTCGTGGACAATACGGTCGTGGACAATACGATGGAAGGCCTCGTCCCGAAGGCGGCCATAATGCCACTACCGGCACTGATGTTGCGTCGCTGTTGGAGGTTTTCTCGCCGCCGGCCGCTCCGGTCGCTGGAGCCCGGCGGGAGGACGATACGCAAACCCCCGCGGATGCGCAGGTGAGCCTGCGTGACCTGAAGGTCATCGGGCAATTGTACGACTCGTACTTGTTGGCCGAGGGCGCGAGGGGCCTCGTCCTGGTCGACCAGCACGCCGCGCACGAGAGAGTATGCTACGAGCGCCTTCTCGCGGCCCAGGGCGGCCATGCCACACAGGCCCTGCTATCGCCCGAGATCATGGAGATGTCTCCCCGTGACTTCGAGAGATCGCTGGAGATATTGGATACCCTGGCGCGGCTTGGGTTCGAAGTGGAGTCATTCGGCAACAATACCCTATTGATCAGGGGTATTCCCGCGGGTCTCGACCCTGGAGCCGCAAACGAGATGGTAATGGCCGTGATTGGCGCGGCGTCGTCGGCCCCGCGCGGCTCGAGCCCGGTTGAACTCGCCGCGGCCGCGCTGGCTGCCTGCCATTCCGCGGTTCGCGCCGGGCGGCGCCTTACCGCCGCGGAGATGACGGCGCTGATCGCGGACCTCTCGGCCGCAAGGTGTCCATTGAGATGCCCCCACGGCAGGCCCACCGCAGTTGAAATAGGGATAGAGGAGATAGAGAAGAGGTTTGGCAGGCGATAGTCCGGCGATCACACGGCCCAGATTGTTCGTCCTGACCGGCCCCACCGCGGCGGGCAAAACATCCCTGTCCATCGACCTGGCTCTGGCATGGGGCGGGGAGATCATATCGGCTGACTCGATGCAGGTATACAGGGGAATGGACATCGGCACCGCGAAGCCATCGATGGATGAAAGACGTAGTGTGCCGCATCATCTCATCGACATCCTCGATCCGGATGAGCCCTATTCCGTCGCGGAGTTCCAGCGACTGGCCGGGGAGGCCATCCAGTCCATCGCCCTGCGTGGGTTGATTCCCATGGTAGTAGGGGGCACCGCCCTTTACATACGCGCTCTGGTGGACGACTACTACTTCCCGGACGCTCCCGCGGACGCCGACCTGAGAGAATCGCTGGCCCTCCAAGCCGATAGGGAAGGGACGGCCGCCCTCCACCGAATGCTCGGGGAGATGGATCCG
>JAHDPS010000352.1 GCA_018434225.1 Bacillota bacterium | reverse complement strand
GCTGTCCAAGGAGGAGGTGCAATCCGCCCTGCTGGGGATAAGTAACGCTGTGGCCAACATAGCCCCCCTCCACCTGATGTGCTCGCCACGCGACATCGGCGTCGTGAGCGAGGTGAGGTCTCCTCACACCCGCCTCCCCACCGTGTACCTGTACGACTCTTACCCCGGCGGGATAGGATTGGCGGAGAAGGCGTACGAGATCCACCGACGGATACTCGCGGCATCCCTCGACCTCATCTCGGGCTGCCCCTGCGCGGACGGCTGCCCGTCGTGCGTCGGTCCCACGGTCGAGGTGGGATCGGAGGGTAAGAAACTGAGTATTCGGGTACTGCAGGGTCTACTCGAGGTCGGCGGTGAGTCCCGAGATGGAATATAGGGACAGGCTGGAGTCCCTGCGCAAGATGGTCGAAGACATTTCTCGACGAGGCCGAGAGCGGGGCCGCGAGCGAGATGGGAACCCCGCTTCGACCGTCCCCGCCGTCACTTGCGGGCGGGGCGTTCGGGATGCGGTAACGGTTACCGAGACGGCCTACTCATTAGATCACGTTCACGGTGAGTACCGAGTCGGATCGGTCCTCTCCGCCTCCCACCATCTGGTGCAGGTTATAGCCAGGGATTTCCGCGAGTTCGATGGGCTTTCGTCAGTGGCTTTCCTTGATACCGAGACGACTGGATTGGCCGGCGGGACGGGAACCCTCGCCTTCCTGGTTGGGATCGGAAGATTCGAACCGGGATCGTTCAAGGTGACGCAGATATTTCTCCACGACCCCGCCGGGGAACCCGAATTCCTCGAGAAGACTTCCTCGGCGCTGGAAGGCGCCGCCGCAATCGCGACGTTCAACGGAAAGGCATTAGAACCCCGATGGCAACAGACATTCCCAACATGTTGTGCGCCTAGAAATTGCTGACCACCCTGAGCTGACGGAAGCGAGGAGTGTCTCGCGAAGCGAGTTGCTCAACGAATTCGGCAAGATCAACAGAATAGTGGATCTCGATCTTATCCTTGAACACTACCACTTTCTCGACAAGCGTAGGAAGCATTTGCTTCTTAATCCCTGTAGGAGCAGCCTCAAATGACTTCAGCCACTCAGAAGACTTCCTTGAGAATTCTAGCAGGTTAAGTCGTTTGTTTTGCTTGGCCTTTGCTTGGGTTCTCACTACCTCGAGTTCGCGCTTAAAGGATCCTATGAGATCATCATATTCCTTGACCTTAGCGGCGAGCAGCTCTTCTGAATAAAGGCTCACCCTGCCCGCGAAGTGTTCGTCCAGCCTCTTGATCCACTCCTGCCTGATAGTCTCGGCTCTCCCGAGATCCGATCGGATCTTCCTAGTTGCCTTGCTCGCGTCGGAGAGCCCGTCTGTCTGGCGACTCTGAAGAAAGCCACGCAGATCGTCCGCAGTAAGGGATGTCAGGAAGCTCTTCATGTTCTTCAGAAAAACGTCATCAATTCTGTGTCGGGTATAGGTTCCCTGACCCGGGCAATAGCGTTTGGGATTTGCAAAGGAATGATGTGTGGCACATTTGTACATGAACACCGGAGCGTAATAGCGTTTCCCTCGCTTGTAGGAGTAGTTGCGCGCAGCAGCTAGAAAGGACTTCCCACAGTAGCCACACTTTAGAAGCCCCGCCAAGAGCGCCGTGCTCCTGTGTATGCTGCTAGAGTTCTCGCTGTTGTTAAACGTACGGTTCTCTGCTCTTCTCGTGGCTATAGCGTACCATGTATCTAGACTGACAATGGCGTATGCGGGCACAGGCTTTGGCTTTCCGGCTTCATCCCTTGGTATTACGAATTGGGACAGGTCGGTGAATCCTTTGATTCGGCTTCGGGATCTGCCAGAAGAGGATGGCAGCGTCCGACCAAACGCAGGGAGTCCGGCAATGATCGGGTTCCTTAGTATGTTGAGGATTTGGCTTCCTCGCCAATCTCTTCCACTCCTGGTCTTCCATCCTCTTTGATTGAAAATCCCCGATATGGCCTTGCAGCCGATCCCTCCCTCTAGGTATAGTCTGCACATCTCTCTTATCTGTTCAGCCTCGACTTCGTTGATTTCCAGTGGTAGCCCACTCCTTGTCTCGCTTAACCTGAAGCCATACGGGAGCTTTCCCCCAGTCCATCGTCCCTTCTCTGCCATTATCTTCAGGGCATGAAATACCCTGATGCTTGTGTTCTTGCTTTCAGTCTCAGCTTGCCACCCCTCAATGAAACGAAGGAGTTTGTCCCCCTGATCCTCAATCCTGAGCGACTTTCCTACATCTGCAACCGCTATCACCTCGACGTTTGCCTGGTGGAGTTGCCAAAGCATTATCGGGTACTCGAAACTGTTTCTTGAAAGACGATCCGCCTTGAAGACCAGCAGTATCCTGAATCTGCCCTGGAGGGCATCCGCGAGAGCCCGTTGCAGAACATCGCGCTCATCCTTCGATTTGCGATAGGCCGAGACACCCTCCTCCTTGTACTGGGCTGCCAATTCCCAGTCAGGATGCTCGGCAATGTAGTCGCGAATGACTTTGGCCTGAACGGGAATCGTATCTTCTTCGTCCGTCTTGAGCTGCTTCAGCGAGGAAACTCGATATAGCGCCGCCACCGGGACTGTCATATTCTCGCCCCTCATTGCCCAGTCATCTCTTGCAGCAGAAGACTAGCTACTTGTTCCTTGAATGAGCGCATCCGAGCTTTCGAGTCGGGTCTGGGAACAAACACGTTCCTAACAGTCATTCTGGATTCTGAGTCATACATTTCGAGAACGGTTGAATCTCCCTCTCTGATAACGGCGTACTCTATCCCTCCAACGATGATCTTCTCTGGGGACATTCTACTACCTCCTTCGGACCTTCATGAATTGGTGCCAAAACAAAGCGCGGAGCCAAAGCTCCGCGAAGGCAATGCCCGCAGTTCAAGGGCCAGCAGCACAAGGTCGATTTCCTCATCCAGCAACAAGTTGTTAAGGAGCCCTAGATCTGGACCCAATCTGGTCCACGCCCTTTCGCAACCTGTATCTCACGGTGAAACTGCAAGCACTACCTCCTTTCGCGGATATGAATCGTACTACAACGAACAGCGCCACGCCCGCAACGAGCATGGCAACAAGTCAATAATCTGGACATTGCCTCGATACTAAAGATTGACAGGCAACTATTGGGCAGGAGACATAGTGATGCTGGCACAGACGCCATTTCCAAGCCCACAATGCCAACCAGATTCAACAGGAATCCTGACCCCCGGAACCCTGCCGTTACACTCAATGGCGATCCAAGGGAACCACAGGAAAGACGAGCCTGCATGGAATCGACAGGTGGCCGAGCGGCTATCTGAGGGCGTAGTTGTTGTGGACTCAGAGTGCCAGGTTCTATTCGCAAACCATTCTGCTCATGAGGTCCTTGGCTATCGGCGTAACAACCTGGAAGGGCGAACGATTACCGAGTGTTTGAGCCTAAGGGGCGCCTCTAGAATCGTCGCGGCCCTAGAAGAAATGGCAAAGGGGAAGCCTCATCCCTATCAAGTTGCGATCACTGGGCAGGATGGACACCGGCGTTACGTGTTGATCACCAGCGTGTCGCTCATCGGGCCGTCGTCGGACGGCCAACCACGCTACCTGGCGGTGTTCCGGGACATCACGAGAGAGAGGCGGGCAGCGTACAGACTGAAGCATCTATTGACGTACGATAGCCTCACAGGGTTGTATACCCGGGCCGAGTTCGTCCGGAGAGCCAGGTCACATCTTGCACCCGGCCAAATGCCGGTCAGTGTCATCATTGCCGACATCAACGGACTCAAAAGAATCAACGATGCCTTCGGCACCGGCGAAGGCGATAAGTGCATCACCCTGCTCTCAAAGGCGTTTAGACAACACTGCCATAGCGGCATTGTCGGTCGGTGGGAAGGCGGAACCCTGGTGTCCCTGCTCTATCATCTCCCCTACAAGAGAGTCCGAGAGATAGTCGCCGAGATACAGGCTGCGGTTCAGGGCAGTTCGGATACTGTGTGCCCGCCAACACTGTCATTTGGGGTAGTTCAGGCAGACCGGGAGGCAAACATAAGCGATGTCTTGAGCCGTGCAGAAGACCGTCTACGCCGTAATAAGCTGCTGCAGAAAGACAGTGCCCGAAGCGGAATCCTAGCCAGCCTCGAACATAGCCTATGGGCGAGGAACCGCGAGACTGCCAAGCACACCCAGAGGGTACTCAGGCTGGCCCTGCAGATCGGACGGCTGATCCATCTGGAGGACAGCGAGATGGATGAGCTAGCCTTGCTCACAAGGCTCTACGACATTGGTAAGATCGCGATCCCAGACTCGATTCTCGCAAAATCTGGACCCTTTACTCCAGCCGAACGGAGAATAATGAGTACGCACTCCGATCTCGGGTACAGGATCACCTCATCTTTTCCGGAGATGAGCCCGGTCGCCGCGGCAATCCTCGCCCACCACGAACGCTGGGATGGGAAAGGCTACCCGAATGGCATCCGAGGCAAAGAGATCCCGATTACGGCTAGAATCATCTCGATCTGCGATTCGTTTGACTCGATGCTTCACAATCAGCCATATAGGAAGGCACTGTCGAGGAAGGCCGCTCTTCGGGAGATCCGTGCAAACGCGGGGACCCAGTTTGACCCCGAGATTGTCAATGCCTTCACTGCCGTCATTGAAAGCGAGGAGTCGCCATCGGTCATCTTCCTGCCCGGGATACTGCCCCATTACTGACCTCGGCAGTTCCCTTCCACAGCGGACTCCAGATCCTCCAAGGTTGGCTTTGTGTATATTGCTGTTGTCTCGAGATTCCTGTGGCCGAGGAGATCCTTGACCACCACAAGATCCGCATGGTTGTCCCTTAACAGCCTGGTGGCAAAGGTGTGGCGGAGGACATGGGGCGACGCCTCTATCCCTGATTGCCGGCAGTACTTCTGCAAGATGCGCCACACGCCTGATGGAGTCAACGCGCCGCGAGCCCCCAGGAAAAAGTGGTTCTTCTCAGCGTTTGGACGCATGACGAGGTACTCGCGCAACGCCTCGCGAGAGACGCTGTTTAGCGGGATCTCCCTATATCGGTCGCCCTTGCCGGAACGCACCACGACCTTGCCCTTGCGTTCGGAGATGGATACATCCCCCACAGCCAGCGCACAGACCTCAGACACCCTCAATCCAGCACAGAGCATCACTTCCATGATGGCTATGTCCCTGGGATTCCGGCCCGCGTTTACGGCCCTGCGGAGCCGGTACACTTCATTTGCGTTCAGGCTCCTTGGGGGCCTTTTCCCTTCCGCCGGCAACCTTAACCCCTTGGCAGGGTTGTTGGGCAGTAAATCAGATCGCACAAGCCATTCGCAGTAGTTCGCCAGGGCCCGCATCCGGCGAGACACTGACGCTGGCTTCATCCGTCGCACTGTCTTGAGATAGGACACATATTCACGAACATCAACGGCCCTCAGAGACTCCGGCCGAAAGACTACTCCCGCGGTTCCCTCGAACCACCTCGCAAATAGCCGCACGTCTGATAGATACCCCTTGATTGTGGCCCTGCTCATGCCGCTTGCTTCAAGAGCCACTTCATATTCACTCAGGTCCATTCTCACGACTCCCCCATTTCGACAAAGCTCTAGATCGAACCGACAGGCATCCTGCAACATCAGCGCCACTGGTACGTTCCCCCGCCAGCGAGAAGCAGTAATACTATCAGCGATACTATCGCCTTGATTATTCTCGACACCTGGATCCCTCCCTAGAATGCTTATTTCCAATTTGACTATGGCAGATCGCCCGATATAGAATCAGGTTATCGAACACTTGTTCTCCATTACAAGGAGGAACAATCGATACTCTATGGACTTTACTCACCTCCACGTACACTCGCCCTTTTCCTTTCTAGACGGCGCGAGTTCAATTGAGTCGCTGGTCGAGAGTGCCGCGAATCTCGGGATGAGCGCACTGGCGATAACCGACCACGATAACATGAGCGCGGCAGTGAAGTTCCGCGATGCAGCCACGAAATCCGGGCTGAAGCCTATCCAGGGAGTCGAGGTTACGCTGAAAGCTGACACGACAGGGCTCTCGCCGCATCTTACGTTGCTGGCCGAAAACCCCACCGGATACAAGAACCTGTGTGCCGCCCTGACTAGGGCTCGCCTGGACAACCCCAGGCAGTCACCAGCCCTCGATATCGAGCTCATGAGAGGCTCCACCCAAGGGGTGATAGCCTTGTCCGGGTGCCGTCGCGGAGAGATTCCATCGCGGATACTGGAGCGTGATTACGCCGGAGCCCTGGAGGTGGCGCGAAAATATCGAGACATCTTCGGCCCCCAGAACCTATATCTCGAGCTGTCAGAAACGCTGTTGCCTGGCAGTATGATATTGAACGAGCGACTCGCGGAGATCGCAGATAGGCTCGGTCTCGGAGTAGCGGCGACCGCTAATGTTCACTATTCAGAGAAACAGTGTTTTCCCGTTCACGACCTTCTTACTTGCGTCAGGACCCTGACCAATCTCGACGATGTTCATCCGGAAAGGAAACTGAACGCCGAGAACTACTTGCTTTCATCCGCGGAAATGAAAGCCCGCTTCTCTAAGTACCCAGCGGCCTTACGGGGTGCCGGCGAGATTGCCGAGAGATGCGAGGTGGCTCTTCAGTGTAAGGGCAAATGCCATCCCTCCTTCCCCGTCCCGGACGGCACACCAGCACGAGAAATGCTGAGAGACCTCGTTCGAGAAGGAGCACGACACCGCTATGGGAAAATCACTGCAAGGATCCGGGACAGGCTGGAACACGAACTGGACATTATCTCGAGACTCGGATACGACGACTACTTCTTGGTCGTATGGGATATCGTGCGCTTTGCCAGGCAGAAGGGGATACGCTTTGCTGGCCGCGGTTCAGCGGCAGACTCCGCCGTTGCCTACTGCCTAGGGATCACCGAGGTGGACTCAATAGCGCGCGGCCTATTGTTCGAGAGGTTTATGAGCCTCGAACGTGCCCAGAAGCCAGACATAGACGTGGACTTCGACGCCCGCTACAGGGACGACGTTGCTGACTACGCCTACCAGAAGTACGGCGCCGGCAATGTGGCGTCCGTATGCACTTACAACACCTATCAGGCTCGATCTGCCCTCAGAGACTTCGGGAAAGCGTTTGGATTCCCCGACGAAGAAATCGACAGGCTAGCAAAGCGCATGCCACACCTCCACGCAGACGACGTTAAGGCTGCCGTGCAGCGTCTACCCGAATTGAAAGACCTTAAACTCGATCCGATCAAGTACGAGTGCCTGCTTGATGCCTGTGAAAAGGTGGCGGGATTCCCAAGATTCCTTGGAACACATCTCGGCGGAATCGTGATCAGTGAGAGGCCACTTACCGAACTAACTCCACTGCAAATGGCAGCAAAGGGCGTCATAGTAACTCAATTCGATAAGGATGATGTTGAGTCTCTCGGCCTCATCAAGCTCGATTTGCTGTCCCTAAGGATGTTATCCGCTGTGGAGGACACCATGTCGTCGATCAACGGCCCCGGCGCAGGCCGCAAAGGACATCTCGATTATGACAGCATCCCCACAGACGACAGGAGTAGCTACCAGATGCTCCGAGCAGGACAGACCATCGGCGTGTTCCAGCTCGAGAGCCCGGCCCAACGGGCCCTGCAATCTCGCCTGGGTGCGAACAGGTTCGAGGATCTAGTCGCAAGCGTGGCGTTGATCCGGCCCGGTCCGATCCTGGGTAACATGGTTGAGCCGTATATCGCGCGCCGACAGGGCTCCGAATCCATAAAGTACATCGATCCGCGCCTCAAGCCCATCCTGGAGAAAACGTACGGCGTAGTGCTGTTCCAGGAGCAAGTAATCCAGATAGCTACCGCAATCGCAGGATTCAGCCCGGGAGAGTCAGACCACCTCCGGAAAGTAATGAGTCATCATCGGTCTACCCGAGAGATGGCGGAAATCGGCAAGATGTTCGTGGCCAAGGCGGTTCAAAACGGCACTTCTGAAAAGATCGCCGAGGAGGTATTCTCGTACATCGTAGGTTACGCTGGGTACGGCTTTTGCGAGGCTCACGCGGCGGCCTTCGCCACAACCGCAGCCAAGACGGCATACCTCGCGAGGCACTATCCGGCGGAATTCTTCGCCGGCATACTCACGAACCAGCCAATGGGGTATTACCCGCCGGAAACGATATGCGTCGAGGCGAGGAGGCGCGGCGTAAAGGTACTCGGGCCGTGCGTCAACAGGAGCGGGAAGGGATTCACCGTGGAAATATCCGGGGGTGCCAGGGCGATAAGGGTCTCGCTTGGATGTGTGAGG
>JAHDPS010000304.1 GCA_018434225.1 Bacillota bacterium | reverse complement strand
CGGGACCCCATCGGAGTTAAAGTCCCAGGTCCAACGGGAGCCGGCGATCGACATCGGGTTCGCCCGCGCCGTCCCAGACGCCGCCCGCAGGCTTTCGGCGGCTTTGCCGGGGCTCCGGATCGTCGAGGCGGACGACGCTCGTTTCCGAATATACGGTGGTGAACCATCGTACGTGCTGGCGAGGGCCCTTGACTTCGAGAACAACTGCGGGATCCGCCTGGAGACTATCAACACCGTGAGGCCTACCCTCGAGGACGCTTTCATGAAGATAGCCGGCATGAGTCCATCTGTGCTGCTTATGGAAAAAGGAGGCAAGAACCGGTGAGATGGAGCGACATTCGAGGCGCGATCTGCATCGCGGTCAAGGATATGAAGACGTACTACCTCAAGCCCCCCGCGATCAGTTGGGGCATCGTGTTTCCCGTCAGCTGGATCGCCGCCTTCTATCTCAGGAACCCTCGGGACTTCACGGAATTAGTGCCGGGGCTTGTCGCCATGACGATCCTATTCAGTACCACTGCGGCGGAGGCAGTAGTGATCAACTTCGAACTCCGGATGGGATCCCTGGAGAGACTGCTGCTGGCCCCGATCAGTCCTAAAGCGGTCCTGCTAGGAAAGGTTCTGGGGGGCACGGCGTTCGGGTTCATCATGAGCGCGGTGGTCGCAGCCGGAGCGTCAGCAATCCTCGGCCTTCGCCCGAACGTTTTCTATCTCCTGGTTATAATGAGCCTGTCACTGGTGGTCTTCTCGTCTCTCGGAGCCCTCGTATGCGTCATGGTGCGAGAGGTGTTTGAGGCGCAGACACTCCTCAACCTTCCCCGCTTCCTGATGGTATTCGTCAGCGGGGTCGTGTACCCGGTTTCGGGAATGCCCGTCGTACTACGATTTTTCTCGAGAATCATGCCGCTGACCTACGTGGTGGAAGGGTTGCGCTCGGCGTTTGGAGTGGCGCGACCGGCAACGATAATGGTTGACGTGGGCATGCTGACTGTCTTTCTCGTCCTGTTTCTGATACCGGCTATGAGACTGCTTGAGAGGAAATTCGAATAGCCAGTATTCGTCTGTCTCGCCCCCAGTTGACATATCACCCGGGTGCAGCGCTTTTGGAGGGCTACCGCATCTTGATGCGAAGGGACACTCAGTGGTACACATGGCTAGACATACGATGGGACACGAGACCGGATGCAACACCGTTGCGGAAATAGTGCATATCTGGCATAATTAATAGGTAATATTGATGATTGAACAATGAACATACAGGGGGACATAATAGTGCCCAAATGGGAGATTGTTTTTGAGCCTCGTGTAGATTTGCGATCACGAGGCTTATTGGATCTAATCGTCGAAGTAGAGGCATTCAAGCGCTCCGTACTCAAGATCCCCCTGCCGCCGAAGTTTCGGGAAAAAATTGACAAAATCAACATCATCAGGCAAATTCGAGGTACGACCGGGATTGAGGGTAACACCCTTGACGAAAAGAGAATTGAGACAGTAATGACTGAGGCCTCTGACCAAACGATGTCCGCCCTATCTATTGAAGAGAGAGAGGTCTTGAACGCGGAGAAGGTCCACCGGTTCATCACCGAACACGCAAAGAAGAATGCATCGGGGTTGATTACGGAGGAAATGGTGAAAACCATTCATGCCTTGACGACCGACTCATGCGACTATAAGAAT
>JAHDPS010000061.1 GCA_018434225.1 Bacillota bacterium | reverse complement strand
TAGTGTTCAGCGGCGATCTGGACAAGGCGATGGCCGCCTTCATAATCGCCACAGGCGCCGCCGCCATGGGTGGCGAGGTCACCATGTTCTTCACGTTCTGGGGCCTGAACGTATTGAGGAAGAGCGGGCCCGTCGCGGTTTCTAAGCCCCTGCTGGACAGGGTATTCGGCTGGATGATGCCGAAGGGGCCCGATCGGCTCGGCTTATCCAAGATGAACATGGGGGGCGCCGGCGCGGGGATGATGAGATTCATCATGCGCAAGAAGAACGTGATGCCGTTGCGCAAACTGATCGATGAGGCGCGGGATCTCGGCGTCCGCATGATAGCCTGCACGATGTCCATGGATGTGATGGGTCTCAAACAGGAAGAACTCATCGACGGGCTGGAGTTCGCCGGCGTAGCCTCTTACCTGGAGACAGCGGAGAAGTGCGGGGTCAACCTGTTCATTTGAGGTGTATATGACGTGACTCACCTGATAGCGACCACTGTATTCGGCCTGGAGTCGGTCGTGGGCCGCGAGCTGGGCGATCTGGGCTATTGCGATTCATCCGTGGAGAACGGCAGGGTCACGTTCGCCGCCGGCCCTTCTGGGATCTGCCGGGCCAACCTGTGGTTGCGGTCGGCCGAGAGGGTGCTCCTGAAGATGGGGGAGTTCGAGGCAAGGACCTTCGACGAACTGTTCGAGAGGACGAAGGCGATCGACTGGGCCGACTGGATCCCCGAAGACGGCGCCTTTCCCGTGGAGGGCAAGTCGGTAAGGTCAACGCTGCACAGCGTGCCCGATTGCCAGGCCGTCGTCAAGAAGGCCGTGGTGGAGAGCCTTTCGCGGCGATACGGTAGGAAATGGTTCGAGGAAACGGGGCCGGAATACCGCATCGAGGTGGCCTTGCTTAAAGACGTCGCGACTCTCACCATAGATACCAGCGGCGCCGGGCTCCACAAGCGCGGCTACCGGAGACAAGGGGGCGGCGCTCCGCTCAAGGAGACGTTGGCGGCGGGGCTGGTC
The DNA here is from genome assembly GCA_018434225.1 of Bacillota bacterium. Lineage (GTDB taxonomy): Bacteria > Bacillota > Sulfobacillia > JABLXB01 > JABLXB01 > SM1-B181. The sequence goes on along the minus strand of JAHDPS010000061.1, from coordinate 1,608 downwards.
CTCTTGAGCAGGTGGAGGCCGGAACTTCCGTTCCTCGACCCACTGTGCGGGTCAGGGACGATACCGATTGAGGCGGCCATGATCGGAATGAATATGGCTCCAGGCCTCAAGAGGTCGTTTGCGTCCGAGGCGTGGGGGAACATCCCGCCGCGGCTCTGGAGGGAAGCGCGGGCGGAGGCGATGGATGCCGCCCACCCGGACCTCAGGATGGAGATCGAGGGTTCGGACGCGGACAGGGGCATGGTGGCGCTCTCCATCTCGAACGCGGAGAAGGCGGGCCTGGGCCGCACCGTGAGGTTTGTTGCGCGCGACGTGGGCGAGACCAGGCGGAACGACCGCTATGGTTGCTTGATATGCAACCCGCCTTACGGGGAACGGCTCGGTGAGGAGAGAGAGGCAGAGGCCCTTTACAGGGAGATGGGAAGGGTATTCAGATTCCTCGATACGTGGTCGTTCTACGTGCTCACTGCTAGCCCCGGGTTCGAGCGGATGTTCGGTCGCGCGTCGGACCGCAAGCGCAAGCTCTACAATGGACGGATCGAATGCCACTTCCACCAGTTCTTCGGGCCGAGACCACCCCGGCCGACAGCCGTGACCCCGTCACAGTGACTTGGCAAAGATGACAGCGGGGAGGGCGCAGGCCCTCCCTTCGCGATCTATCCGCCTTTGCCCCTCCGCGTCAGTCGATGAACCTCGTCACTTCTTCCACGGGCCTTCTTGGGGTCTTTGGGGGAAGGCCGTCTGGGCGACCGAGCGCTACCAGCGCGCAAAGGGCCTCGCCCTCTGGTACCCCGAGCACCGCTTCAATCTGAGGGCGCGCGATCATCGGAGCGGACATCCAGCAAGTGCCGTAGCCCTTCTCGTGGGCGGCGCACAGGAGGATCTGGATCGCGGCGGCCACGCTCTGGATGTCCGGGCGCTGGATCCTCGACGCCACCTCTTCCTTGTCCAATCCGGCCTGTTCCAGGATAGCCCGTGTCCGAGAGGCGTAGGCGGCGCAGGCGACCGCTATGGTCACGGGAGCGCCCGCGAACACCACGGCGAATGGATCAGTTTCGGCGGGTTTGCCCGCGAGGGACCTCACCCGGGCTGTCTCCGACACCACCGCGTCGCGCATGGCCGCTATCTTTTCCCCGTCGGTCACCACGTAGAACCGCCACATCTGCCTGTTGCTCGCGCTTGCCGCCTGCGTGGCTAGGCGCAGCATGTCCATTATGTCCTCCCTGGGCACGGGGTCCGGGAGGAACTGCCTTATGCTCCGGCGTCCCTCGATCACTTTCCTGAATTCCATGAGGATTTCACCCCTGGGTAAGAATGTCTTCAAGTACATTCTTCCGGGGGCTGCTCATGACCTTCCGGATGGAGCGTTCGCTTCCTCCGCGTAGCGCAGGATCCGCTCGAGCGTCCGCTCCCTCAGCGCGGCGATGCCGTCGAAGTCCATGCACGAGGTATAGTATTGTTCCATCTCGTCGTGGACGGACTTGGCCATCTGGATGAACGAGGTGGCCCTCCCGAACAGGTAATTGAAGACCCTCGCGTCCTCGGAGATGGGATCCTCGTATTTCTTCACGACCGCCGGTGAGAGGAGGTCGTTCATATCGATGATAG
>JAHDPS010000242.1 GCA_018434225.1 Bacillota bacterium | reverse complement strand
TTCCTCGGGTCGTCCTCGGGTATGTTCGCCTCCACCTTGCCGACGAGGTCGGCGCCGACGTCGGCCGCCTTGGTGAATATACCGCCTCCGACCCTCGCGAACAGGGCGTATGAACTTGCGCCCATGCCGAACGTCAGCATTGCGCCGGTAACATTCTGGATCCTCGTCGCGGGATCGAGAGCCCTATAGTACCAGTTCAAGAAATAGAACCAGAAGCTCAGGTCCAGGAGGCCCAATCCCACGACGGTCAGCCCCATGACGGCACCGGCCGAGAAAGCGACCCTCAATCCCCTGTTAAGCCCCTCCATCGCCGCGTTCGCAGTTCTGGCGCTGGAGCGGGTGGCTATGCTCATACCGATGAACCCGGAAAGGCCCGAGAAGAAGCCCCCCGTCAGGAATGCGAACGGGACGAACACAGTTATGTATCCGCCCATCGAAAGCGCCAACAATATCACGAACATGATTCCGAAGAATAGCGCCACGCCCTTGTACTGGCGGCGAAGGTACGCTCCCGCGCCCTCCCTGACGGCCGCGGCGATCGCCCTCATCTCGGCGGTGCCTTCGCTGAACCGGAGCACCGAATACGCGAGGTAGGCCGCGGACGCAAGCGCCAATACCGAACCAATCGGAGCCAGGACTGTCAGGTTATCGCCCACGCAGAACCCTCCCATCAGAAGCCGCTAACGAAAGCCGCGCGCAGAAGCCACTCAGCCCCGGGCTTTCAAGGCCCGGGGCCGTCACCAGATAGACATCTCAACCCTTAAATATGTTGAGTACGATGGAGGTACAAATGAACAGCGCCGCCAGGGCCACAGTGACCTTGCCCAGGAGGGCGTCCATTCCCTTCCTTTTCTTCCCGAATAGGGCCTCGGCGCCACCGCCGATGGCGCCCAGCCCGGCCGACCTGCCCGATTGCAGCAGCACTGCCGCGATGAGGCCGATGCAGACAATCACGTGAATGACTAGAAGGGCGCTCCGCAGCACGCTTCCACCCCCTTGTCCAACGTCCAATATTCTAGCACAGCGGTTTTCCAAAAACAACGGCAGTCAGGCCGCGAAAGGCGGCGGGTTACCTATCTCGCTAAGGCCCCTCTACCCCCGAAGCCGGCGCTCGAACCGAGTTCCTCCTCTATCCTCAGCAAGCGGTTGTATTTCGCCACCCTGTCGGTGCGGGAGGGCGCCCCCGTCTTTATCTGGCCGCCGTCGCAGGCCACCGCCAAGTCCGCTATCGTCACGTCCTCGGTCTCCCCGGAGCGGTGGGAGATTATGAACGTGAAGCCCGACTTCCGCGCCCTTCTTATGGTTTCCAGCGTTTCGGTCAGCGTTCCGATCTGGTTCACCTTGATGAGTATCGAATTAGCTGCCTTGCGCCGGATGCCCTCCTCCAGCCTTTCCATCGAGGTGACGAAAAGGTCGTCTCCCACGAGCTGAATTCTTCCGCCGGCCCTCGCCGTCAACCCGGTCCAGCCTTCCCAATCGTCCTCGGCTAGCCCGTCCTCGACTGATATCAAGGGGTAGGAGGATGCCCATTCGAGATACAGACTGGTCATCCCCTCGTGATCGAGCTCGCGCCCCTCGCCCTTGAGGGTATACTTCCCATCCCTATAAAACTCCGAGGCCGCGGCATCGATGGCGATGAAGACCTCTTTCCCGGGGAGATACCCCGCCTTCTCGATGGCGCTCACCAGCAGATCGAGCGCTTCCTGGTTAGAGGACAGCCTCGGAGCAAACCCGCCCTCGTCGCCCACAGCGGTGTTCAATCCCTTGGACTTCAGCACGGCCTTAAGGCTATGGAAAACCTCCGTGCCCATCCTGAGGGCGCCGGCGAAGTTCAGCGCGCCGGCGGGAACGATCATGAACTCCTGGATATCGAGGTTGTTGTCGGCGTGCCTTCCACCGTTCAACACGTTCATCATGGGAACGGGCATGATGTTCGCTGCCACGCCCCCAACGTATCTGTATAGCGGCAACCCAACGTATTCCGCCGCCGCCTTCGCGCAGGCCAGCGAAACCGCGAGTATTGCGTTTGCGCCCAGTTTGCCCTTGTTCTTGGTGCCGTCGAGTTCGATCAGCCCGGCATCTATTCCGGCCTGGTCGAGGGCGTCCCATCCGAGGATCTCGGGCATGATTACCTCCTCGACGTTCCGCACCGCTTTCGTGACGCCCTTGCCGAGGTACCTCTCGGCGTCGCCGTCCCTCAACTCCACAGCCTCATGGGTACCCGTCGAAGCCCCGGAGGGAACGGCGGCACTGCCAATCGTGCCGTCATCCAGGATCACATCCGCTTCAACGGTGGGGTTCCCCCTGGAATCCAGGATCTCTCTGGCCAGAACGTCAACTATCGTGCTCATGATCCGCCCTCCAGTATCAAAGACTCTCCGTCCATCTCGGTCGGTTTTTCGATGCCCAACACTTCAAGGAGTGTCGGGGCTACATCCGCGAGGATCCCATCCCTCAGGGACGCGCCCGTGCGAGAAGGATCGACCAGCGCGCACGGCACCGGGTTGGACGTGTGCGCAGTGTACGGGATGCCGCACTCCTCCATCATGCATTCGGCGTTGCCGTGATCGGCGCAGATCAGCGCCATGCCGCCTGCGGCAATAACGCCGCGCATCACCGACCCAACGGAAGCGTCAACTGTCTCGGCCGCCTTCACAGCGGCGGGCAGAGAACCCGTGTGACCCACCATGTCCAGGTTGGCGTAATTCATGATTATCACGTCGTACTTACCGCTTCGTACCTCCCTGAGAACGGTGTCCGTCACCTCCCTCGCGCTCATCTCCGGTTTCAAGTCGTACGTCGCGACCTTCGGCGATGGGATCAGGATCCTGTCCTCTCCCTCGAAGGGCCGCTCCTCCATGCCGTTGAAGAAGAATGTCACGTGGGCGTATTTCTCCGTTTCGGCGATGCGGAGCTGCTTCAGCCCTCGCTTGCTCACGACCTCGCCGAACGTATTCTTTATGTACTGTGGTGGGAAAGCCACGGGAGCGTTCAGGCCCTCTTCGTATTGGGCCATACAGACCACGAGAACGGGTACGTAATCCCCGCGATCGAAGGCGTCGAAGTCGCGGTCGACGAGGGCGTGGGCCATCTGCCTCGCACGGTCCGCGCGGAAGTTGAAGAATACCACCGCGTCACCGGGTTCCACCTGTCGCCCAGCCCGCGGTCCGGCACGCGCGGATTCAATGACGCAGGGCACTATGAACTCGTCCGAGGCGCCCTCGGCGTAGGATCGTTCTATCGCTTCCAGGGCGGATCCCGCCTTACGGCCCTCGCCCCACACGATCGCGTTGAAGGCCGCCTCCACCCTGTCCCATCGCTTGTCCCTGTCCATCGCGTAGTATCGGCCCATAACCGTCGCTATGCGACCGACTCGCGCCTCGCGGACGCTCGATTCCAGCCTCTCGATGTATCCCTTGCCCGAGTTGGGGGGCGTGTCGCGCCCGTCCATAAAACAGTGGATCAGGACATCGTCCAGGCCCTCCGTCCTGGCCATCTGCAGAAGCACGATGAGGTGATCGATGTGGCTGTGCACCCCCCCATCGGAAACCAATCCCATGAGGTGCAGCCGGCCGCCGCCGGATCGTGCGTGACGCATCGCCTGCAATATCGCGGGATTCTCCCGGATGGCGCCTGACTCGACCGCCTTACTGATGCGCACGAGATCCTGGTAGACTACGCGGCCCGCGCCCAGGTTGAGATGGCCGACGTTTGAGTCGCCCATCTGTCCGGGCATGAGACCCACGGCCTCTCCGCAAGCCATGAGTCTGCAGTGCGGGTGTTCCGAGAGAAGGCCATCAAGGACCGGCGTGCGCGCGATCCTCAACGCGTTTCCCCGGTCCCTGTCGCTCAGCCCCCAACCATCTATTACTATCAGGCAGGCAGGCCTTGGTACGCCCATATCTTCCCCCTTGTCTGGCGGACTCTATCGCCCCAACGCCACTATCCGCGCGAACTTTACCGGGTCCAGGCCCGCCCCTCCGACGAGGGCGCCGTCGACGCCGTCCTCCGCCATGAACCCGCCTATGTTGGCGGGATCCACCGAGCCACCGTACTGTACGCGAAGCCCCAGTGATGCGGCATCCCCGTACATCCCGGCGACCACCCCGCGAATCAACGCGGCGGCGTCCCGGGCATCCGCAGGCGACGCCGCCCTGCCCGAGCCAATGGCCCACACCGGCTCGTAAGCCACCACCATGCGGGAGACCGCCTCCGCGGCCAATCCCGCCAGGCCGTTCCTCACCTGTCCCTCCAGGACCCGGGCCGTCAGCCCCCTATCCCTCTCCTCCGCGGTCTCTCCCACGCAGAATATGGGGGTCAGTCCCGCGGCGAGTGCTGCCGCCGCCTTCTTGTTGGCGGTTTCGTCCGTCTCGCCGAACAGGCGCCTCCTCTCGGAGTGCGCGACGATCACGAACGAGCACCCCGCGGCCCCGATCATGGATGGCGAGATCTCGCCCGTAAACGCACCCTTTGGCTCCCAGTGCATATCCTGCGCGCCGAGAAACACGTTCGCCCTGCCGGCCGGCCTCAACTGCGCCATCACTGCCTCGAGCGCCGTGAACGGAGGGCATATCACCGCCTCCACGCCGGACGGGATATCCTGGGCCAGGAACTCGCGGGTGAAGGACGAGGCCTCCGCGGCGGTCTTGTTCATCTTCCAGTTTGCGGCTATGATCGGAGTTCTCATCGGAAAGCCTCCCGGAATCAATTGTCAAGCAGGCAGGCGACGCCGGGTAGTTCCCTTCCCTCCAGGAACTCGAGAGAGGCGCCCCCGCCGGTGGAAACGTGCGAGATCCTCCCCGTGGCGCCCGCCTTCTCCAGCGCTGCGACGGAGTCACCGCCGCCGACCACGCTCATGGCACCCGATTCGGCGATCGCCTTAGCCATCGCCACCGTCCCGCGGGAGAATTCGTCTATCTCAAAGACGCCCATCGGCCCGTTCCAGAACACCGTGCCGGCCCCACCTATCGCGTCCGCGAACTCCCGGGCGGATTCGGGGCCGATGTCAAGGGCCATACACTCGTCCGGAACCGAGCCAGGGGCGGCCACCCGCGTCTTTGCCAGCGGCTCCATCCTTTCGGCCACCACCAAATCGACGGGGAGCATCACCTTCGTCCCCCGCGCCGACGCATTCGATAGGACGCGCGAGGCTACGTCCACCTTGTCCTCCTCAACCAGGGATTTGCCCATCGAAAAACCCCGGGCCTTCAAAAAGGTGTTGGCCATCCCGCCGCCCAGGATCAGGACGTCCGCTCTGGTGATCAGCGCGTCCAGGACGCCTATCTTGTCCGATACCTTCGCCCCGCCCAGAACTGCCACGAATGGCTCCCGCGGGGATTCGAGCAAGTTGGACAGGGTGTCCACTTCCCTTTCCATGAGGAACCCCGCTACGGCCGGCAGGAATCGAGCGACTCCCGCTGTGGAGGCGTGGGCGCGGTGCGCGGCGCCGAAGGCATCGTTGACGAACAGATCCATCCCCTCGGCCAGGGCCTTTGCGAACGACTCGTCGTTCTTCTCCTCCCCGGCGTGGAACCTGACGTTCTCCAGGAGCGCGACATCCCCGGGCTTCATGCCCGAGACAGTCCGTTTCACATCCTCCCCGACGCAATCGTCGAGTTTCTTCACCGGAGATCCCAGGATCTCCGACAGCCTCACCGCGACCTTGTCGAGGCTGTACGCCATGTCGGGTTTCCCCTTGGGCCGCCCGAAATGAGAGGCGAGGACCACCACAGCCCCATTATCCCTCAAGTAGCGGATGGTCGGAAGCGCGGCCTCGATCCTAGTGTCGTCGCTGATGTTCCCCGCGGAGTCGACGGGCACGTTGAAATCCACCCTGGCCAGGACCTTCTTATCGCGGACATCCACGTCCCTGATCGTCTTCTTTTTCACGCGGATCCCCCTTTTCCGGCCCT
>JAHDPS010000355.1 GCA_018434225.1 Bacillota bacterium | reverse complement strand
ATCTGTCTTACAGGCTGGCTTTTTCTACTTGCCTCCCCTCGCGCAGCTCGTGGACGAAAGGTATTCGCGTATTTCGCCGGCGGTATCCATCGCCATCACCCTATCCGCGATCTCGCGGGCGGTCTTCATGGTGAGGCTCCGCACATTCTCTTTGACTCTCGGGATAAGCGGCATGCTGACGCTCAGTTCCGTCAGACCCAACCCCACCAGGAGGCCGGTGGCCAGTGGATCGCCGGCCAACTCCCCGCACATGCCAGCCCAGATCCCGTTAGCCCCGGCCCCCTCGGCCACCAGGGCGATCAGTCTGAGCACCGACGGATGGAGGGCATCATACAGGCGGGCGACCCTCTCGTTGGTCCTGTCAACGGCCATGGTGTATTGAGTGAGATCGTTCGTGCCGATGCTGAAAAAGTCGACGGCGCCTCCCAGTGAGCGCGCCATGACCGCGGCCGACGGTATCTCCACCATGATCCCGACCTCCACCCCACTACCGTACGGAGTCCCAAGCCTATCGAATTCCCGCGTCACTTCGGCCACCATGTCGCGGGCCGCACGCACCTCCTCGATGGTGGCGACCATCGGGAACATGATCTTGGCCTTGCCATGCACGCTCGCTCGGTATATCGCCCTCAGCTGGGTCCTCAGTATCTCGGGGCGGTCGAGGCACATCCTCAGGGCCCTCCACCCGAGGAACGGATTCATCTCCGCCGGCAGGTTCAGGTACGGGATATCCTTATCGCCGCCGATATCCAGCGTCCGGATGACCACCGGTCTACCACCCATACCCGAAAGCGCCTCCGCGTATGACTCGTACTGTTCCTCCTCGGACGGAGGTGAATTCCTGTTCATGAACAGGAACTCCGTGCGGAACAGCCCGACTCCCTCGGCTCCGTTCCCGCGCGCCACGGGCACGTCCCCCGGGAAACCGATATTCGCCGACACCTCTATGCCGACATCGTCGAGCGTCCTGGCGGGCAGGAACTTCGTCGCCGCCAGCCTCGCCTTTTCCCTCTTCTCGCCCTCGATCGCCGCCATGTACCTATCGATGGCCTCCGGCGACGGGTCGATCTCGACCGTCCCGCTCGTCCCGTCTATCGCGATAGTCGTCCCTGTGGGCGCCCCCGAGGATACGGGGGCCGCTCCCACCACCGCGGGGATCCCCTTCGCCCTCGCGAGGATGGCCGTGTGGCACGTGGTGCTCCCCCTGTCTATCGCGATGCCGAGCACCATCGATTCGTCGAGCGAAGCGGTCTCCGAAGGGGTCAGATCCTGCGCTACCACTATTGACGGCTTGTCCAGGGACGGCCCGGACGCGCCCAACCCCTTGAGGACTCGGATAAGTCTCCTGCCTATGTCCCTCACGTCGGCGGCGCGCTCCCGGATATACTCGTCTTCAAGGCCATCGAGCATGGCGGCGTACTGCTCCGTCGCCTTCTGCACGGCCCATTCGACTGAGAATCTCTCATCTCGTACGGCGGATTCGATGGCACCCGTGAGCCCGGGGTCATCGAGCATCAGGATCTGGGCCCCGAGAATCTCTCCCGCCTCCTTCTCCCCCGCCGCCTTACGCAATGCCTCCAGCTGGGCGGCGGCCTCAGCGATGGCGGCCTCGAGACGCCCGATTTCGTTCTCAACCTGCGAAGGGTCAATCCTGGTCTCGCCGACACTGATGTCTGCGGGCCGTAAAACGTATGCCGGACCGAGCGCGACTCCGGGGGAGGCAGCGACTCCCTGTATCATCTCAGAACCCCCTCTTCTATATGATCGTCACGTATTGATTGTCACGGGAGGGTCATTCCATCTTCGTGGTCACCATCCCGGCCAGCGCTTTTACGGCTTCGCGCTCGTCCTCGCCGTCGGCCTCTATGATGAGTTCGCAGTCCTTCCCTGCACCGAGGGTGAGTATCTCCAGGATGCTCTTGGCGTTCGCTCTCCTGCCGTTGGCCGTCACGATGATTCGAGACTTAAAGCCGTTCGCGAGTTTAACGAACGCCGACGCCGGGCGCGCATGGAGCCCCGTCTCGTGTACGATCTTTACTGTTGAACTTGTCATTCGCTCCCCCCGTCCCACGCTTGATATCGATTGGTACTGCTACGTTCGCTCCAGGTCCTCACAATCCTGCGAGTCCCTCAGAGCAAAAAATGGAGGTGGACTCCCACCTCCATCCCAGGATGCCTTATCTCAGACGTTTACCGCGGACCTCTCCTCCCCGCTCGAAGCCAGTTCACGCGACATCACTCTGCTTCCACACGCGGGGCAAATCACCGGAGGTTTATCGGCCCCTGATACTGCCACAAGCTGGCTCCCCTGCGTCCCGCAACCGGGGCACAAGTAGACTACCATCTTACCGGCCAGGTCCAAACAGTCCGCCTCCTCGGGGTTACTTATTTGTCTTGGACCTGTTATATAGTATTCTCTGACTCCGGCCGCTTTCCTTCGTTGTACCGCGTGGCCCGTCCAAAAAACGCGGGCGGATTCAAATCCAGCCCCTCGCTCGCATCGCCAGGGCGACCCTGTTGACCGCATTCATGTACGCGGCGTCTCTCATCGAGACGCCCCTGGTCCGGTGGAGGTCATAGACTGATTCGAATGCCTGCGTCATCATCCGCTCCAGCCTGGAGTTCACTTCCTCTTCGCTCCAGTACAGATTCATGAGGTTCTGCACCCATTCGAAGTAGGACACCGTCACCCCGCCCGCGCTGGCCAGGATGTCGGGCAAGACCATGACCCCCCTCTCGTACAGCACCCTGTCCGCCTCGGGAGTAGTCGGCCCGTTCGCGGCCTCACCGATGATCTTGGCCCTCACGCCGGACACGTTCTTGCTCGTTATCCTGTTCTCCAGCGCGGCTGGAATGAGAATATCGCAGTCGAGATTCAGCAGATCGTCGCTCGTAATGTCCCTGGAACCCGGGAACCCCCTGACCGTTCCCGTCTTGAGCTTGAACTCGGACAGCGCCGCGGCGGACATGCCGCAGGGGTTATGCGCGGCCCCCTTGGAGTCGTTACACGCTACGATCCTTGCGCCAAGCCCTTCGATGAACCGAGCGGCGAAGGATCCGGCGTTGCCGAAGCCCTCAACGGCGACGGTGGCCCCCTTCAGTTCGATTCCGAGTCTCCTGGCCGCCTCTCTGATGATGAACACGCAGCCCCTGGCGGTAGCTGTATTGCGACCGGCCGATCCGCCGAGAATGAGGGGCTTGCCGGTCAGGGCGCCGGGGGTCCAGTGCCCGACGAGCTTCGAGAATTCATCCGTCATCCAGGCGATTATCTGCGGATTCGTATAAACCTCGGGCGCCGGTATGTCTTTCTCCGGGCCGATAATCGGCGAGATGGCGTCAGTGAACGCCCTGCTCATTTGCTGTATTTCGCCCTGGGACATCTCCTTGACATTGCACCTGATGCCACCCTTGCCCCCACCATATGGAAGACCGAGAGTGGCGCATTTGAACGTCATCCACATCGAAAGGGCCTTAACCTCATCGGCGTTGGTGTCGGGATGGAATCTCATACCGCCCTTGCACGGGCCAAGCGCGTCAGTATGCTGGGAGCGCCAGCCTGTGAACACCTCGACGGAGCCATCGTCCATCTTGACGGGGAATGAGACCTCCAGGAATCTCTTGGGCTGCTTCAGCTGCTCGTATATCGCCGGCTCCAATCCGAGGGCATCGCAGGCGTCGGCTATTTGCTTCTTGGCGATTTCGTAAGTATTCAGCGTTTTCTCCAGCATCATGACATTCGCACTCCCCTGTCCCCGCTCAAGAATCACTGACGCTAAGCCCCGCGAGCGCCCACCTCGTTCTCGACCGCCTCCATGCCGGCTTTCAAAGCCCGCAGGTTGACATCTACGGTCCCCTTGGGGACGCGATCCGCCACGGCCATCCTGACGCTTTCGATTTCGACCGCACCGGTCGCCCCTACCAGCGCGCCCAGAGCGACTATGTTAGCGGATATCCCTTTCCCCGTGACCTTCAAGGCTATGTCGGTGACGGGCAGGGCGAATACCTTCGTCCCATCGGGCGCGCAGGCCGTGACGTTCGACGTATCAACGATCAACGTGCCCCCTCGCTTTAAGTCCGGCACGTACTTGTCGTGGGCCAACTGGCTCATGACGAGCAAGACATCCGGGTTATTGACCTTCGGGTAATCGATCTCATCATCGGATATGATGACCTCCGCCTTGGATGCCCCGCCGCGGGATTCCGGCCCGTACGACTGGGTCTGCACCGCGTTCCTCCCGTCGCGAACCGCCGCTTCCGCCAGAATGATGCCGGCCAGGATGAGCCCCTGGCCGCCCTCACCGGCCAGCCTGATCTCGAGTGGTTTCATGACTCAGGACCCCTTCCCTGCGCCCTGTCGATGATCTTTCGATATTCGCCCGTGTACTCGGGCTTCACTGAACTGTGCATCTCGCCTATCACGATCTTGTCCGCCAGTTCCTCGGGGGACATGCCCCTGGACTTCTGCACCTGGACCGCGTGGTCCCGGAACCACTTCATCATCTCCACGCCGCCGCCGATCTTGTTGCGCCTGCCGTAGTAGGTGGGGCACTGGGACAGCACGTCCACAAAAGCGAAACCCTTGTGCGCCAGCGCTTTGGCGATGAGGTTCACCGTGAGCGGCGCGTGGTACGTGGTGCTGCGCGCGACATAAGTGGCGCCGGCCCCCTTGACCAGCTCGCACAGATCGAACGGCTGGTCGATGTTTCCGTAAGGAGTCGTCGTGGCGAACCTACCCGTGGGGGTCATGGGCGAGAACTGGCCGCTCGTCATCCCGTAAATCGAATTATCGAAGCAGACGGTGGTAATATCTATGTTCCTCCTGGCGGCGTGTATCAGGTGATTGCCGCCGATGGCGCTCGCGTCGCCGTCACCCGTTATCACTATCACGTTCAATTCGGGGTTGGCGAACTTGACGCCCGTCGCGAACGCCAGAGCCCTGCCGTGCGTTGTGTGAAGGGTGTCGAAATCCATGTAGCCGGGGGCCCGCGACGAGCAGCCGATCCCGGATACCACGACCGTCCTGTTCTTGTCCAACCCCACCTTATCGATCGCCCTGATCAACGAGTTCATCACTATCCCGTGGCCGCACCCGGCGCACCAGATGTGAGGCATACTTCCTTTTCGAAGGTAATCCTCGAGACAGGCCATGAAAGCTACACTCCCTTGATGGCATCGAGTATTTCCTCGGGGGTAAACAGGACCCCGCCCACCTTTCCCAGGTGGGTCACCGGCGCGCGGCCCTTCAAGGCCCGCTCGACCTCTCCAGCGATCTGTCCCAGGTTCATCTCGGGCACGAGCACCCTGCTCGCATGCGTGGCCAGCGAAGCCACCTCTTCCGCCGGGAACGGCCAAATCGTGACGAGCCTGACGAATCCGGCCTTGACGCCTGCGCCCCTGGCCAGGGTTACGGCCCTGGAAGCGGGCCTGGCGGAGCCGCCGTAGGCGACCACAACTACGTCCGCATCCGCCGTGTCGCGCGACTCGACGATAGTGATCCGCTCTCTTCTCTTCGCAACCTTGTCGCAAATCCGCCTGTGCAGGTATTCCGCTTTCTTGCTATCGTTTGTGGGGAATCCCCTCATGTCGTGAGTCAGTCCCGTGACGTGAAACCTGTACCCGTCGCCGAAAGCCGCCAGGGGCGGAATATCGCCATCCCCCGGATCGTACGGAAGGTATACGTCTCGGGAGGGCTTGTCCGGCTTTCGCCTGTTGACGATCTCCAGATCCCCAACGGCCGGCAGAGCAACCTTTTCCCTCATGTGACCGACGACCTCATCCATGAGGAGGATGACGGGGGTGCGGAGCTCCTCCGCCGTATTAAAACACTTGACCGTCAGTGAATACGTTTCTCCTACGGACCAGGGGGTATACACCACGGCCGGGTGATCCCCGTGGGTTCCCCACCGCGCCTGCATTACGTCCCCCTGAGCGGGCGAGGTGGGCATGCCCGTGCTCGGCCCGACTCGCTGCACGTTCACCACGACGCACGGGATCTCCGTAAGCGCCGCGTAACCGATGTTTTCCTGCTTGAGGGAGAAACCGGGACCGCTCGTGGCCGTCATCGACTTTGCGCCCGCCAGCGACGCCCCTATGACTGCGCCCATGCTGGCGATCTCGTCCTCCATCTGGATGAACCTGCCTCCCACGCGGGGAAGTCGCTCGGACAGAAGTTCCGCTATCTCGGTGGACGGGGTAATAGGATAACCCGCGAAGAACCTGAGACCGGCGGCCAGGGCCCCCTCGACGCAGGCCTCGTTGCCCTGCATGAGTCTAACCCTATTCATCTCGTTCATTCTTCTCACCCCCGTCCGCGGAAATGGCGAAGTCCGGACATCTCATGCCGCACAGGTTGCAGCCGGAGCACGCTTCGGGCTTCGCCACGTAAACTTTGCGCTCATCATCCAGGGCCAGCGCCTTCTTCGGGCAGAACTCCACACATATCCCGCAGCCCTTACACCATTGCCTCTTTATCTTCGGAATCAATTCCATCACTCCATGGATTCGGGTTTACGCTTGGCTTCGATGATCACCGATTTGAGCAGATTGACCGAGCCGGCGTCGGGCCTGTAGACGAACTCAATTACGTCGCTCCCCCTGGGCACGACCGACTCAACTTCTTTCTTCCTGCCCGGGGATACTATGAATCCGTCCGCGCCCATAATGGCCTCCGCCAGGGTGGCGCGGTCCCTCGCGATCACCGTCTCTATCTGGAGATCTCTTATGCCCGCCAGTTCCATCGACTTTTTCACGCGGTCCGCGAATATCTCCGACAGGCAAACAAGGGCGACCCGTTTGCCCTTTCCCAGGCGCGCGATCCTGACTATGGTGTCCATCTGCGGATCGAGGGCTATGCCCAGCACCTCGCCGGCTCGTTCTCCCACGAAAGACTTTACCTCGTCAAGATGGAAGAACGTGGTCACGATCACATCCGCGTGCGCGAGTCTCTCCCTGGCGGATTCCACATTGGATCTGACCTGATCGATGAGGATCGGCATGACGGCAACCCCGGCGCCCAGTTCGAGCTGTCTTGAGAAGAAATCCAACTGCTCGCGGTTGCATTCGACGAACGCGACCCTTACCCGCCTGAACAATTCCTTCTTTTGTCTCGCCCGCTGCTCCGCCATGGAGAGGAACTCGTCGATGCTGAAACCCAGGGTGAGCGTCTCCTCAAGGCAAGCGTCTATGGCCTTCACGAGCCTTTCCCTGGTTCCGTCCCGCTGCAAGAGCCTTTCGCTCTCGCTCACGAACGTCCCCCTGCCCTGGCGGGAAGATATCACTCCCTCCGCCTCCAGCTCACGGTATGCCGCGCTCACCGTGTTCCTGCTCAGCCCAAGATCGCGCGAGAGTTCCCTCTCGGTCGGCAGCCGAGTCCCCTTGGGCCAGACGCCCAGGCGGATTTTCTGCTCGATCTGGCGTTTCACCTGAAGGTAAAGCGGTGCGCCGTCTTTCCGGTCGATCTGAATCGAGCCAGTGTAATCCATGCCGTTTCTCTTTCCGGTCGATCCATTTTGGAGCCTTGGATCGAGCCATTCTTATTGGATCCTTCCACGCCGCCCATCATATTCTATCTCTTCACCAACACTTCCTTCAACTCCATTCATCAAGACGGACGAGAAAATCAAAAGGCCCGCACAGCGAATCCCCGTGTGAGCCCTTCATATCCCGCAGGAGCAAGGCTACAATCTACTCCCTGATCACTCTACTCCCTGATCACTGCACCGACTCCCGATTTCTGAAACTCGACCTCGACCCCCTGGGCGATCCTGGCCAGCACCGTATTATCCGTCACCTTGGTAATGACCGCGTGCATGCCCCCTGTCGTGATGACCTTGTCGCCTTCCTTGATGGATCGCAGCATCTCCTGTCGCTTCTTCTGCTCGCGCTGCTGGGGCCTGATCAAGAAAAAGTACATGAGCGCAAAGAATAGAACTAATGGGAGCAAGTTCGCCAATTGACCTTGCATCGCTTTCCCTCCCTGACCATGATATTCCAACTGTTCGACGCGATGGTTTCCATCCCTCTATTATCCCCTATTCTCTTCCGCGATAGGCCTCCCTCATCTTCTCCTGGAGGAGGCGCTCGCCGCCGCTGCGGATCGCCTCCCTGACCATTTCCACCAGCCTCGAGAGAAACCTCAAGTTATGTATGGTCGCCAGCGTCATGCCCAGGACCTCTCCGGCCTTGAACAGGTGCCGGATATAGGCGCGGGAGAAATGCCTGCAGGCATAGCAGTCACAATCCTCTTCGATCGGACGCCCGTCCCCGGCGAACGCAGCGTTCCTTATTAGCAGCCTACCGTTGGCCGTCAGCAGCGCTCCATGTCGCGCCAGTCTGGTGGGCAGCACCGAATCCATCATGTCCACCCCGCGGACGGCGCACTCGACGATATCGTCGGGAGAGCCGACGCCCATAAGGTACCTAGGCGAACCGCTCGGTAGTAGCGGCACCACCTCTTCCACCATATCGTAGGTAACCAGCTTCGGCTCGCCCACGCTGAGCCCGCCGATTGCGTACCCGTGAAATCCCCCGATGGAGGATATCTGGCCGGCGCTTCGCCGCCTCAGTTCGGGAACGGCCCCCCCCTGTACTATACCGAACAGGGCCTGCGCCCGCGATTCCGGCGCGCGGCTGTGCGCCTCCATGCACCTCTCCGCCCACCTCGCCGTTCGCTCGGCGGCCTCGGCGACCATCGCCCGGTCGCACGGGTACTCGATGCACTCGTCTAAGGCCATCGCGATATCGGAGCCCAGTGCGTTCTGGATCATTATCGCTTTCTCGGGGGAGATGAAGTGCTCGGAGCCGTCGAGGTGCGACCTGAAGACAACGCCGTCCTCGGTAACCCGGCGCAACGAGGACATACTCATGACCTGAAATCCCCCGCTGTCCGTCAGGATGGGGCGCGGCCACGACATGAACGCGTGAAGCCCGCCCATCTCCTTGACGATCTCATGTCCGGGCCTGAGGTACAAATGATATGTGTTCGCGAGCACTATCTCTGCGCCAGCCTCTTCGACCTGGTCGGGGGAGACGCACTTGACCGCTCCCTGGGTACCCACCGGCATGAATACGGGTGTGCGCACTATCCCGTGCGGGGTGTGCAGAATGCCGAGCCTCCCGCGGGATCTATCGCTCTCGCGCGCGATCGAGAAACGGAATGACAGCGAAGGCGCTTCCGTTGCGAACACCCCTTTCGAACTACCACTTGATTCTACTACTTGATTGTACTACTGCTGGATGATAAGCATCGCGTCCCCGAACGAGTAGAACCTGTAGCCCGTTCGAACGGCCTCTTCGTAAGCGCGCATCACGTTTTCCCTGCCGCCGAAAGCGCACACGAGCATGAGCAACGTGGATCTGGGCAGATGGAAATTCGTCACAAGGGCCGAGACGGTCCTGAACTCATACCCGGGAAATATGAACATCCTGGTCCAGCCGCTCCCGGGGATAACCCTGCCGTCGGGGAGGGCGCAGGTCTCGATCGTCCTCACGGCCGTCGTCCCGACAGCGATCACTCGATCACCGCGGGAATGCGCCGCGTTGATGGCGCCCGCCGCTTCCTCGTCCAGGGAGTAGTACTCGGCGTGCATCTCGTGCTCCTCGACGTTCTCGGCCTGGACCGGCCTGAATGTGCCCAGGCCCACGTGAAGCGTCAGGGAGGCGACGACCACGCCGGCGGCGCGGATCCGATCGAGTAGTTCCGGCGTGAAATGCAATCCGGCGGTGGGGGCGGCCACCGAGCCCTCCCGGGCGGCGTACACGGTCTGATATCTCTCCGGGTCCCGGATCCCTTCATGTATGTACGGGGGAAGCGGGACGCTCCCGGCTCGTTCGATCGCCGAACGAACGTCACCGCCCGCGGCGAAGAGCCTTACGGTGCGCCCCCCGAAATCCGTGGCCCCTTCGACCATCGCCTCCAGTGAACCGTCCCCGAAAAACAGGCGGGCCCCCGGCCTCACTCGCTTCCCCGGGCGAACGAGCGCCTCCCATAGACCCCCGTCCAGGCTCCGCAGGAGGAACACCTCCACTGAGCCGCCGGTCTCCCTGCGACCCAGGAGCCTGGCGCGGATCACCCTTGTGTCGTTGACCACGAGGCAGTCTCCCGCCCTCAGGTATCCAGGGATATCGCTGAACACCGCATGCTCTATGACGCCGGAATCCCGCCTCAACACGAGGAGGCGGGATGAATCCCTGGGTTCGACGGGGGCCTGCGCTATGAGCCCCCTGGGAAGGTTGTACTCGAAATCGGAAACCCTCACGAAAAGCGCCCTCTCTATGGTTTGCCCGGATCGAAGCCCGCGCTCT
>JAHDPS010000158.1 GCA_018434225.1 Bacillota bacterium | reverse complement strand
CATATAACTGGTTGGCGGCCACCAACCGGAAGGCGGAGCCAATCGAGAACCGCTCCAGATGGAGTTCCAGCAGCCGCGCGGATTCGTATCCGACCGCGTAGATGCAAGGGGAAATGCCAGTCTCAAGCCGGTCAACCAGGCCCAACAGCCACATGTGTTTCAGGTTTTCCTTCATGGTTCGAGGCTGAATCCCCCTCAGAATCGCTATCTGGGCCGAGGTGAGAACCTTCAATTCATCGAGTAGCCTCAAGGTCTCGACCTGTTGCGTGTTGGCGATGAAACAGTCGGGCTTTGTTCTACACAGGCGCCGGAGTGTCGCTTCGCCCTCCGGGTGTCCGGCGAAGGGGCCGAACTCCCGGAGGACGGTCTCAGCCGCTACCGCTGCCATGCCCGCTGCAGAACCGGGCTCGCAATAGACCGCTGCGACACCAGGTTCGCCTCGATGTAGTGGTTGTCCGGCTTGATACGCCTTATCGCTACCTTCACTTCGGCGCCAACCGAAGGAGCCCCCGCCTCGGGCTTCCACATCTCCGCGTTAATCCCGGGCTCGAGTTCAACCACGAGCCGCTTCTTGTTCCCCCGCTCCTTCTCCTTGACGATCCTCCCGCGATACAGCCCTCCCACTTGATACTTGAAGGGCTGAACCGCCCACGGATCCGGAAGAAACGGCTTCAGGGTGACAACGACAGTTCCAGTATCTGGGTACATCTTCAGAATCTTCACGTCAAATGAGTCGCCAGGAGCGACGATCTCACGCGCGTCAAGGACGAGACCCCGCGAGAGCTCCTTCGCCGGCAGCTCAGCCATGACTCCCCCGATATCCACGCTCGCCCTGTACCTGGACACCCAGCGCACGGTACAGGTCTTAACCGGGGATACTTCGTTGATCCGGCCTATTATCTCAATGCGCTGCTTCCTTAGTTCCAGGATCCGCGCCCTGTCCACCGAGCCCTTCTTCTTCTCAGTTGCGAACTCCGCTTCGACCTTATCAAGGGCCTCAGTCAACTCAACGAGCAGGCCGGCTTCTTTCTTGAGATCCTGCCAGGTGTCCTTGGACAGCGTTTCAAGCGCCGCCCGCCTTGACAGCATCACGGTACCGTTCACCTTGTCACAGTTGATGACCTTGAACGCAACCGGGATCCCTACAAACGAAGTCAGTGACTTCGGCCTGTTATCCCCGATCTCTTCGTCGATAATCATTCCCTTAGCAGGACCGAAAGACAGAATCAGCGCATCCTTCCCGTCAATGCGCTCGAGCCCCATCACGTCCTCCTGGAGAATGTGGCCCCTCCTCATGGCGTCGAAAAGATCTGGCCACGGATCCGCCGCGAAGTCCCGCTTTTCCCCTTTGTAACCTTCAATGAGTTTTATCATTTGACTAATCGTATCCCCCTCTCGGTTGGCTTCCGCCGGGCCTCTCTCGCAACCCGGGCCTTACACTCTATGGCCTCGCCGACTTCACAGAAGGTTTGGCCATACCTGACAAGAAGGTCCTCAAGACCCTCCCCTATCGCGTCTTCTTCAAGCAACTGCTCGATATACGGCTTGAACGCAAGCAGCGGTTTCGCAATCGCCTCCACCGTCTCCAGCAGAAGCACACCCTTTTTCTTTGCCTTGCCCTCGATGTGATTAAGGGCCGCTTCGCGGTTGTAGACCGCTTCCTGTAACTCGTCTTTCTTGTGATTCAACTTCCGGATCTCGTCAAGCATCTTATCACGGTCAACAATAATCTTTTGAAACTCCTCGACTTGCCCTTCAAGGTCCCTTACCTGCTTCTGCATCACCTCCAGGACTAAGTACCCGCGGTCCGACTCTTCTTTCGTGCGGCGAACCTCTTCTTTAAGCCGCTTCACCTCCTCGTTTGATAGGGACGCAATCTCATCCCCCAATGCGTCAAACAGGACCTTCTGCACATCCGAGGGCAACTTGGATAGGCGGTCACCCGCTACGACCCCAAGCCTACCTTCCTCCACGAGGCGTTGAAGCTCGGGAATCAGGTCGTTCAGGCTGTCATAGCGCTGCACCTGTCTCTCCGCCATGCCAAATTGCTCCGCAAGGACGCTTCGGGTCTTGCCGGAAGGCGGAAAGGTGGCCATTGTGGCCACCTTTTCCCGTGGAGGTCTTCCCCGGCGTTCACCCATGATCTCTTTCTTCCGCCGAATGGCCTTGGCCAGCTCCATGACGCTCGGGTTGCGAGTCTCGATGTTGGCGTCTATCAGCATAAGCTCGGCCGCGCCGTCGTCCACCTCAACAACGACGCAGGGGACTTCCTTGAGCCCGGCCGCTTCCGCCGCCTGTTTCCTCCTGTGGCCGGAGATCATCTCGCACCTCCCGTCTTTCATCTCCCGCACCACAAGCGGATGGATAATGCCGAGCTCGCGAATGCTCTCGGCGAGGCTTTCCAGTTCCTCGTCCGACGCCGGTTTGAAGAAGTTCCTTGGGTTCTGCGTCAGCCACTCGATTGGAACCAACCGGGACTCGCGATTGTCAACCACAAAGTCTCCTCCCTCCTATCCTGGGTCTCTTGGGTTTAAGTGATCGCGGCGGCCGCACGGCTCAATACACCCATGCCCCGAATCGACCTTACCAGTCTCCTGTTGTACCCATCGGCCCTCTTGTACGTAGCGGCATTCAGGGCCCTCCGCATTTCAACATCTCGCATCAGGTGCCTCTCAGCCGCCGTGATGGGAACTATCCGGTAGTCTAGCCTAGGCCAGTCCTTCTTCAAATGATCCACATGGGCGAAGGCCGCCTCCCAACTGGTAAAATCCGCGCAGCCCTCTATGACCTTGACCGTCAGATCTTTCCCGTCAACTTCGCGATGTATCTCCTGAGTAGGCCATTGCAGGAGATAGGCGGCGATATGCTCGTTCTCTCTTCTTTCAGTTTTCATATAACCTCCCGGCCCTTTCTTCAGTAGATTCCAACCCTCCCCCGCTCACGGTATGAATTCCGCGGCCGCCATCTTCCTCATAGGAAGGGTCGCGTAGGATTCGCCAAACGCCGGGAGAACATACATGGGGACTGTGCCCCTCACTCCGACCGATACCCGCAATCCCGATACAGTCACTTCCTTGTCCGTAACGACTACCCCGAGATCTCCAAGGCCCATCGCCTGAATGTTCCTATTCAGTACTTCAAGCGCCTCCGCCCTAGATGTGTCGGGGTCGAGTATGATTGTCTGGCTGTAGATGTTCCCGTCCCGGTCAACCTCGACTCGGACACTCACCGTCCCGGCTCCAGCCAGCGCGGCGGCGTCCGCAGCCGCCTGGAGGTGGGACGCATGAAGCCACACGCGGCCAAAATCCAGAACAAGCGCGGCCAGCAACATGAAGACGCTCATCGCCGCGGCTACCACGACCACGACGTTGCCCCGTTCTCCTTTAAGTCTCGCTTTCATTCGACCAGTCTCGCTTTCATGGAACCCATGCCAACCTCACTGCCCTTGACTACCCGGTAGCCGATCTGCAATACTCTTATCCGATCAACCACCGGCGTAACCAGGGGATCTGAGGTGGTGAGCGTCAACCGGTAACAAAGCGACATCCCGTTCGGCACGTCCGTGTTGACATCGAAACCCGCGGTCGTCCAGGTTGCGCCCCCGTTTGTGCTAACCTCGCACAGAACGCCGCAGCCAAACGGAATCGCGCCGATCATCTCGGCCCTTACGCGAGCGACCCGTTCAAGTGCCGGCAGAACCGTCGAGACAACCGCGTCCGACAGCCGGTATCCAACCCTGAACGGAGAGGAAATGCTCAGCGCCTGATTCGTCTGCCATCCGCGCCCGTCGAATGCCTTGTACACAATCCCTGCCGTAGTCAGCGCCGCGTATTCCCAATACCTCCACGGAGACCCCTCGATATCCGTGGCTCCACCCAGAAGGTCGTCCATTCCGGCGACCCGCACCGAACTCGCGGGCCCAAGCACATAGAATTGAGTCCGGGTGCCATCCCCGGAGAGAACGCGGAACGCGCCTTCCAGAAGGACAACAGCCCGAGCCCCCGTGACCGCCGCATTGAACGCGGAGTTTTCAACGTACCCCCCGGAATCGAACCTGTAGTAACGCACTGTGTCGCCGTCGAGAATAAGCACGACGTTGTTTCGGAAGCTCATTGACCGCGCCGAGGCAAGACCCACTATTCGGAAGGCGGAGACCTCCTGGTACGCCCCGCCGGACCAGGCGTAGTAAAGGGCGGCTGCCTTCGTTAAGAGCCAGAAGTTCCTCCCCGTGGCATGCTCGACGGAAACGACATCCGCCAGTCCTCCAGCGGTCCAGAGCAATACCAAACCTCCAGACTGGTCGATCCCATAGGCCCGTGCCTCGGTTGGGGTCGCGAGCACGAGAATGCTCCCGTCAGCGCTGTACGTCGCCGAAAGGAGCCCCGGGAGCGCGATGTCTCTCTCGGGAATGCGCTCCATACCGCTTCCCCCGAGAGAATAGAAGCGCACCGTTCCTTCGGAGCAGACAACCATCTCCTTCTTGTTGGGGCGCACCGCGACTGAACCCGGGTCCCAATGAAGGGAAGCGGTACCAGGCAGAGCCGTGTCGATATCCGAGGTCGTAAGGGCGTTGTCTAGAAGCGTCCGGTTAAGGAAATGGTCTTCCAAGGCTAAGAGGTTTGGATTAGCCAGCCCATTCGCCCGAACAGCGGGCAAAGACCGGTTCGCCAGAATCAACGTGAGGGCAAGCGTAATCACCAGAAGTCTCTTCACTGAGCGCACCGTCCGACAACCCCCCTTCCCCGGCATTGGCCGATAATGAAAAGGGCGCCGGAGCATTACGCCCCGGCGCCGATAGGCATGTTTACTTGTTGTAGATGGACAGAACCTCTCTTGCAATGTTTCTAGCCTGATCGCGGACCATGACGGTTACCGTCTGATAGCCGGTTCCGGTAACGTTGACCGTGACCTTTTGCGAGAACGCGGTCCAGGCTCCTCCGTTTACGCTATATTGAAGGTCTTCTTGCCTCGACACGTTATCCTTTGAGTTCAAAATGAGAGTCGCGCTTTTGTTGTTGGTGACGGTCGCTCCGCCAAGCCAGCTCGCCTCCACCACGGGCGGAGTACGGTCAAGCGTGAATTCCTGGATGTACGTCTGGCCGTCGCCGAAACGCACGTACACCGTGTGCTGGCCGTCAACATCCGGGAGAGAGAACGTCTTCGCGCCGAGAGCCGCCTCGGGTTCGGACCAGGACAGTCCGTCCAGCGAGAACCTCATGCTCCCGGTCTGAGCGGGGTTCAGAATCATCTCAACCTTACGCGCGTTCACAAAGCAGGTGTTCACCGGGTTCTCGCTGACATAAACCACACCGCTCGTGCCAACCGCCGATCGCGCCTTCGCCGTGTCAACCCGGGGCGGCTGGGTGGATAGCGTTACCAGTCCGTATACGGTCGTGACGTTTCCCGCCTTGTCCTTCACCTGGCAGTATACGACTTTCGAGCCGTCTCCGCTCGGAATATCCCACTGCCTCGTTGCCCTATACGATTCCCAGTCGCTCCAGGTAGTCCAGTTGTTCGAGAACCGCATCTGCAGATCCGGCGTCCCGGAGAAGTTGTCGGTAGCCATCAGGCTCAGGGTCACCCCGGTCTTTGAGGTCAGAGGAGAACCATCGTTGATCTTCATCTGGACGTTGGGCCCTTGACTATCAAAGAACAGGTATATCTCCTTCGAGAATGTAGCCGAGACGTTCCCAGCGGCATCCCTCACGCGGGCATATACCGTCTTCGTCCCCTCGCCGGGGGCAAGCGTCCAGCTCTTTCCAGTCACGAACGGCTCCCACGGGCTCCAGATCGTGTTGTCGTTCGAGAACTGCATTTGCGCCACTCCGGAAGCGTCGTCGGATGTTCCCGCCGTGTAGTTTGCGACGAGCGGGTCAGAGCCGGATACTCCCAGAGCCACCGTAAGAGCGGAAGTGTACTGAGCACCGCCGTCCACAGACAGAGAACCCGATGGCGGAGCGATGTCGGTCCGATTCGGGAGAGTGGGTGTCGCCGCTCCTGAAAGGGGAGACTCTCCGGACTCATTGTAAGTCGATACGCGAAACGCGTAGTTGTGGTTTGTGTCATAGCTTGTCCCAACTATCTTATTGTACAGGTAGTTGGGCGTATCCCTCAGATCGAGCCCACCCTGTGCGTGATTGAATAGGTCCACACTCTGACTGTTATCGGCAAACCCCTTTAGGGTGTCCTCCGATGGGTAGATCCGCGCCGCGCGGGAATCCCACGTAGTCGCAGACCCAACATCAAACGCACGGTACTGATATCCGTCATATACCCACAGCTTGTAGCCTGTCGCTCCCGTTTGGGCCGGCCAAGTCAGGACGACGTATCCGCGGCCGGCCGTCTGCGACCAAGGAAGCCCGCCGCTTGACTGAACCGTCGGAGCGGGGGCCGTCGGAGGGATCGTTCTGACAGAAGCCGAGATTGCGGAGGTCCACTGGTTCGCCTGGTTTTTGGCCCTGACCTTATAGACATACTGTGTTCCGGGCTGCAATCCAGAATCTGAATACGCGAGGTTCTGTCCCGTGTATACCACGGTTCCGTTCCTCGATAGTTCGTAGATCGTGCCGGTCGGGTTACCGTTTGCTCCCCAACTCACCTTCGCCGAAGTCTGCGCCATTGACGAGAATGTCGGAGTAGTCGGCTGGGCCGCCTGCGTAATAAGCGTGACTCTTGTCTTGGCGGCACTGGTTCCGATGGCGTTGTAAGTTGCAATGTCCCTCACTACCTGGGCGTTCGGCGCGAGCCCCGTCTCCGTGAATGAAGTGTTGTGATATGTCAGAGTGGCCTTCAGGTTTCCGGATGTGTCATACACCCGATAACCCAAGGCTTCGCCAAGCGGATTCCACGCGAAAGTGGCCGTAGTGGACGTTGTGGAACCTACCGCGGCCGTCGGAGCCACGGGAAGCGAGCCGATGAAATGTAGGCTAGAGTCAAAGGACCTTGCGACATAGAGGGTCCCGTCTTTGCCAATCGCCAAAGGGCTGTACCTTGACCTACTATCGCGGAGCGCGGCATAAGATATGTTTCCGGCGGAATCAAATACGGTCACCTGCGCGGTTTCCCCGTAGGTCGGGGGGGGAGCGGTGATCGCGGCGAAATAGCCGTTCGCGTATGCCGCGGCGCACCCGGGCGGGATCGTCGTGAGGGCGCCGTCTCGGCCCTCAAGCAGGTTTAGGACGCCGCCGCCGTCGGAGGCCACCTTATAGAGCAGCATCCAGTACCTGTCACTACTGCTCTTCCAATCGTTACTGCATTGTGCGTTAACATACACCGCATCCTGAGCGGCCCAAATGGTAGGACGGTCGAACCAGCTGCCATTGGTAGCGGCATAGTCGATCTGGCGCACCGTCTTCGCCCAGAGCAGGTTCCCGTTCTGAGCGTTGTAAGCTTTCAAAACCAAGGGGCAGGGCATAACCCAATCGCTGCGGCCCCCTTCGGCCACATACACCTTAGTCCCGTCGGGAGAAAGGCTCACGTTGGAAAATGACCATGTTGTGATCGAAGGCGTCTGCCACCTCTGCTGACCGGTGGATGTGACGGACTTCACCCGGCAACTAGACTCGTAGATATCATATGCGATAAAGTACACATTGCCGGATGCGTCGATTGCCAGGCGCTGGGCTCCGTTGCGTTCGTGCCAGTCGAACCTGGAATTCCCGTAGGGCCCGTTTATAGAGCCGATAGGGGTTCCGTCCGGCGAGAGGATCGTCGCGCTTCCGACGAAGTTACCCGCTTGATAGACAGGATACCTGAGAACGTAGATTCTACCATCAGGCGCAATGCTCACGTTTACCGCGGCGCCCCCAGGGGCCGATATGGCGGTTGACCAGACAGTCGCGCCATTTTGTGCGTTCACGGCTCTCACTTCGTTGTCGGAGCAGACAACCAGAGTGCCATCGTTCCGCAAGGCTAGGTCCACTATATTTTGGGGCATGGTTATGGACCAGCGCAGCACCCCTTGCGAGGTGTAAGAAAAGGCCCCTGCTCCGTTGGGGTAGTAGACGTTTCCCGCGTCGTCCACCAGGATGCAGCTGTACTCGGTAATCTTGGTTATTGGGTACGTGTCGATGGTCGTCGGTATTCTTGGCAACGACGCGGTTGTCTGGCCGTTTGCCAGGCTCGAAGCACGGACTATTGGATATCCGCTCGTAGGGGGCACTGGCTCCGACTGTGCCTGAAACAGCACCGAATCGAACCATGCGGAGTTCGCTCCGGTTCCGTTCCCTTTCACGTAGAGATTGACGCGGCAAGCCTTAGCCGCCACGGGAGCCGGGACTAGCGCTTCGTAGGTTCCCTCGTAAGCGGACCCGACCGGAAGGTACACATACTGTGTAAACATATGACGGTCATTTGCGTCAAAATAGTTGATTCGGACGTGCGCCTCGGGCTGTGGAACAAGGGATTTCGCGTACACACGCAGCCTGTACGTGACCCCACCGGCGACGGGCAGGGGATTCGCCTGAGTCGCCGCGACGTAGTTCGTATGAGCGCCCGGCTTGATCTCGAGCGACCAGCCGCCCTCGTGATAGTTCGTCGCGACTCTCTGGATGGTGCCGGTGCCCCCCCACACGGCATCAACCCAACCGGATGGCAGGCTGCCCGCTCCGGCAGTCTCGAAACTAGGGTTGGGGATCAGATTGAGCGCCGCGCTGCATGGGAGCGGCGTTCCGAGCGATACGGCTGCCGCCAGCAGGATGACGCAGGCGGCCCTGAACCAACGATTCGTGGTTCGCATGGGTCTATCTCCTCCTT
>JAHDPS010000254.1 GCA_018434225.1 Bacillota bacterium | reverse complement strand
TCCATCACATGCTCGATCATGAAGACTGTCGTACCGCCATCGCGGACTCGTCTGATGTATTCCACGGATTCCTTTCGTTCTGTGGGATTCAGACCCGCCATGACCTCGTCCAGCATCAGCAGTCGAGGTTTGGTCGCAAGCGCGCGGGCCATTTCGAGTCTCTTCTTCTTCGCCACCGTGAGGCTCTCCACAGCGGCGTTCATTAGTGGGCCCATTCCGAGAAACTCGAGCGCCTCTTGAGCGGCTCTCCGTGCTTCCGAGGATCTAGTTATATTCTTGAAGGCTCCGACCATCACGTTCTCCAGGACCGTCATACCTGCGAGGCTTCGTACGATCTGGAATGTCCGGGTAATCCCGAGCCTACAGATCGTGTCCGAACGCAGGTTGGTTACGTCTTGTCCGTCAAACAGGATCTTGCCGGCTGTGGCATGGTAGAATCCGCTGACACAGTTGAAGAGGGTGGTCTTTCCCGCCCCGTTGGGGCCTATCAGCCCCACTATCTCTCCCTCTCGTACCTGCATAGTCACATCGTTGACCGCAGTGAGCCCGCCGAACCGCTTGCTCACGCTTTCCACCTCAAGCAGAGCGTGCATGGGCGCCCCCCCTTCCCCTGAATGCCGTAGCCGCGCGCTGAATCAGTCCCTGGATGCCGCGGGGCTCGAACAGAACCAGAAGGACTATCACAGATGAGAACACCAACAGATCGATGCCGCCCGTACCTCCAAGCTTGACCCGGGTCAGCTCGGACAGAGGCATGATGATCATCGCCCCGAGCAGAGGCCCCCAGAGGCGCCCGACGCCTCCCGCAACCGCAATCAACATGAACATGATCGACAGGTCCATTCTGAGCGTATTGGATGGATCCACGACCAATACGTAGTTTGAGTAGAAGGCCCCCAACACCCCCATGAAGCCCGAGCTGATCGCCACGGCCATCAGTTTGTAGCGCCTCGAGGGAACGCCCAGGCTCTCAGCCACCGCTTGGTCCGCCTTTATCGCCCTCCAGTAGAAACCGACGCGGCTCTTCTCGAGGAACGCAACGGTTCCACATATGAGGCCGAGAAGCGCGAGCGCCAGGAAGTAGTAGGGGACTCTGCTCTCGTGAAATTGCAGATGCGAAATCGAACTGGGAAGGACAGGAATGTATATCCCAACGGCCCTCCGCGTTACGGACAGGTTCAACACAACAAGCTGCATGATCTCCCCAATCCCGAGAGTCGCAATGGAGAAGTACCTGCCCGCGAGTCCAAAACATATCCGCCCAATAGCCAGTCCAATAGCGCAGGCCACCGCGGCTCCCGCGACAAGCCCGATCCAGGGGCTGATCCCCTTATCCACGAAGAGAATCGCGCTCGTGTACGCGCCCGCGCCGAAAAACACCGCTTGCCCCAGGGAAACCTGCCCCGCGTAGCCGCCCATGATGTTCCAGGCCTGACCCGCGATGGCGTATATGAACACCCTGATCATGATCTGTTGGTAGTAACTCTGCTTGACCACGAACGGGAACACGACTAGAACCAAGCCCACCAGCATGACGACGGCGTTGCGCCGCGCGAACCCGGCAATGTCGAATCGCTCCCGCGCTGAACCGGCCGACCCGGTTCCGGCCTTCCGGATCTCTCCAGTATCACTCACGGCTGAGGTCCACCCCCTCTACTTGAGCCCGAACAGGCCCTGCGGCCTTACCAGCAGCACTATCACGAACATCAGATATGCTGCGGCAGACTTCAGCGCAGGGAAAATGTACACGCCACTGAGGCTCTCGACCAGCCCCAGCAATAGGCCCCCAACGAACGCCCCTGGAAGGGAGCCGAATCCGCCGAGAGTGACGGCCGCAAAGCAATAGAGAGCGAACCTGGTGCCCACATCGGGGAAAATGGGGTAGAGCATAGCGGCCATTGCCCCCGCGACCCCAACCGCCGCCACGCCGATTCCCCAGCCAAACGAGAAGATCGCATCCGTATCGATGCCCATGAGAAGAGCGGCATGCCGATCCTCGCTGACAGCGCGTATCTTCCTCCCTATGCTCGTGCAATACACGATGTATGATAGCGCCGTGAACGCTCCCAGGCAGGCGAGCGCGCCGGCTATTTGGCGCATTCCCATGAATGTACCGAACACCTCGAGCCTCCTGTCGGAGACGGGGATTGTCCGGAAGTCCGCCTTCCACAGCACCAGGCTCAGATTGACCATAAAGGTCGCTATCCCGAATGAGATGACCGCCTGCATCAGGAATGGCGAATCAAGCATCCGGCGCACGGTGGACCTGTACAGCCCCATCCCCACGAAGAAGAACAATGCGGCAACAGGGACAATTGAGATCAGCGGATCCAGGTGCAGGAGCTCGTGAAGCCAGTAGGTGACATACATCGCCAGCATAACCAGCGCGCCGTGGCTGAAGTTGATGAGCCCCATTACCCCGTAGATCAGGCTCAACCCCGCTGCGATCAGCGCGTACATGAACCCCATAAGCAAACCGTTCATCAGGGCGGGAGCAAACAGCTCCATGGACAACCAGCTCCTCTCGACCGCCTTCAACCGCGCCTCCAGGGGCAGGCGGCCCCGGCGCAACATCGCGCGCCCTCCCCGCCTGCCCCTGGAGACACCTTGTCAGACTACTTCCAGGGCTGCATCGGGAATATCAGCTTCGTTGAATCCAGAGCCAGTTCGAAAGGATAGACGAGGTGATACTCGCTGTTCTGCATCTGCAGAAGCACGGCCGAGGCCTTGGCGTTCTGGCCATTCGCATCGAACTTCACGCCACCCCAGGGCATGATGAGTTGATTCGCGGGCATGTCGGTAGCCACGAGGGCCTCCCTGATCTTCTCGGGATCGGCGCTCCCCGCACGGTTGATGGCATCCGCAAGGACGATGAATCCCTGGAACGCCCGCGACGTGTACCCGTCCATGTTCTTTGACTTGCGCTGCTTCCACATGTCGTTGACGGGCTTGAGCAACGGGATCTTGGCCTCCAGGTCGACGTTAAAGACCGATCTAGTCATAGTGCCCTCGGCCTTGGCCCCAACAGCCTTCACCCAGGCTAGATCATCGTACCCACCGTCCTGGGCTATGACTATCTTGGGCTGGAACTTCAGCTTTTCGAAGGTCTGGACCATGAGTATAGCGTCGGGCGTGTAGGAGCTCGGCAGAACCACATCGGGTTTCAGCTGCTTCATGCGCAGGACTTCGCTGTCAAAGCTGACGGCCTTCTGGCTGTACCTGATCCTGTCGACGATCTTGTACCCTCTCTGCTGCGCCAATTCGGCCTGCGCATTTGCGCTGTCCTCGCCGAACGTCGTGTCCTCGTGAATGATGACAACCGTTTCCACTTTCTCGCCTTTCTTCCTCAGGTCATCCAGGAAATCGAACATGGCCTGAGAGAAATGCTTGTCGTGGGGTGTGGTGCGGAAGAAGTATTTGAATCCCATCTCTGTCAGCCTCGGAGCCGAACATGCCTCCGCAAGGTACGGGACCTTGAGTCGCTCGCAAACCTGCGCGATGGTTGCACCCGCAGAGCTGTGCGATGAGCCGTATATGGCAACGACCTTCTCCTGGGTGATGAGGCGCTCAGCCTCTGTCCTTGCTATCTCGGGGTCGGACTGATAGTCCGCGAACACCGGCACGACCTTGGCCCCGCCGAGGTTTGTCAGCCCTTTAGTCTTGGCAAGCGGCATATCGAGATTGAACTCCCCATTGATGACCTCGGCGGCCATCTCGACGGCGGCCTTGTTGTCCTGGCCGATGGCGGCGATGTTGCCGGTCAACGGGTACAGCACGCCCACCTTGACTTCGCTGGGGGCAGCCGGCGCAGCTGGGGCGGCGGGAGCAGCAGGTTTCGGAGATTCCGTCTTCTGACCACAGCCCGAAAGCGTTCCCAGCAGAACCACAAGGATCAACAGAAAAGCGGAACCCTTCATTAGCCCTCGCATCTTGTGTGCCTCCTTGATTTCTGTTTGCTTCCTGAGCGTATGTAGCCGCGTCTAGGTCCCGTGGATGACCTCTCTCATCGCATCCGCCGCAATGATCAGGTGTTCATCTCGTATGTCCTTGTAGAAGCAGAAACGTATTACGTTTTTCGATTTCTGATAACCCCCGATATTCCGCTCGGCCAGGCCTTTCAGTATCGTTGCCGCATCGAGAGCCGGCTTGGAGACGGCCGCCAGCACGATGTTCGTCTGAACTGATT
>JAHDPS010000011.1 GCA_018434225.1 Bacillota bacterium | reverse complement strand
GAACCGCCGCAACCGGCAACCAGAGTCAGGACCATGCATACCAGCAGAGCCATCGATAAACCTCTAGCCATGCCTTTCAGGCACCCCCTTGTGATATGAATCATGGCAAACTGATCGCGGCCCGCACTCACACCTTCCCACGGATCACCCCCAGGGTTGATGCTTGTTTGCAGTGGTTCTACGTCATACCCCCAACTCCTCTACGAAAATTCTTACTGTTCCTGTTCGAAGCAGCCCTTCCTGAACGCTGAGAGGTATCTCCGGCAGAAAGCGTCCCTCCCGAGCAGGGCCTCGGCAGCCCGCAGGAGCGACATCAGCCGTTTGTCGAGCGGGTTTATGATGGCGGCCTGTAGTCCGGCGCCCATGGCCAGGACGAGGAATGTCCTGTTCACGAGCGAGCGGACGGGCAGACCGTACGAGACATTACTCAGCCCGCATATCGAGTTGACCCCCAGGTCTTCGGAAATGAACCTGATAGTGTCGAGGACCACGGTCCCGTTGTTTGAGTTGGTCGAAATGGGCTGGACGAGCGGATCGAGGTATATGTCCTCCCGCGCCACGCCGTCAGCCGTGAGCCTCCTGACGAGCTCCCCGGAAATCTCCGCGCGCGCCCGGGCTGTTTCCGGAATACCGCGACCATCCATCGACAACGCCACGACCTTGCATCCGTACCTGACCACCAGCGGGACGATCCCGCGGTACCTGGATTCCTCGAGAGTGATGGAGTTGACCATGGCCTTGCCCTTGTGCACTGCGAGGGCGGCCTCAATCGCCTTCGGGTTTGCGCTGTCGATACTGCACGCGCATCCCGTGTGATCCTGTACTGTCGTGACCAACCACGATAGTAGGGCGGGTTCCTCGTCCACGAATGTGCCGGCATTCACGTCGACGAAACCGGCCCCCGCCTCCACCTGTTTACTCGCGACATCCTGTATAAACGCCCCGTCTCTCGATTCCACGGCGGGCTGGATGTTCTTTCGGCTTGAGTTGATGAGTTCGCCAACGATAAGCAATGGATTACCCCCGTTCGAGAGTTGTATGGTTTTATCTGCGATGCTTACACAATGCCATGTCCCGCCGGAGCCCTTAAACCCGGAGGCCGGGGCTTTCGGCCCCAGCCTCTACTGCGCGTCCCCCACCAGCCTCTTTGCCGCAGAGACGGCGCGTATCGCGTCCTCGGCGTAACCGTCCGCTCCGATTTCCACGGCCCACTTCTCCGTGACAGGAGCGCCCCCGACTAGCACCTTCACCCTGCCGCGGAGGCCCTCCTTCTCCAGGATGCGCAGGACCTCACGCTGAGCGGGCATGGTGGTGGTGAGCAGGGCGGACAATCCGACTATGTCGGCGTCGAATTCCTTCGCCTTGTCTACGAATAACCTGGAGTCCACATCCGCTCCCAGGTCGAGCACGTCGAAGCCGGAAGCTACGAGCATGCTTCCGACGATAGTCTTGCCGATGTCATGGATGTCGCCCTTCACTGTCCCTATGACCACCCTGCCCAGTGCCTTCCTGCCCGTGGCCGCCTTTTCCATCGACGGCTTGAGGATTCCAAGCGCGGATTTCATCGCTTCGGCGGAAGCGACGAGTTCCGGCAGGAACATCTCTCCCTTCTCGAAAAGGCTTCCTACCTCTTCAATTCCTTTGACGTAGCCCATGTCCACGGCGTCTAGGGCGGGCGCTCCCATACTGAGCGATTCCTCAGCCAGTCTTCCGGCTTCCTCTATATCGCCGTCCAGCACCGATTGCTTCATCCTCTCGTACAGATCGCCGTAATCCAATGCCGAGCCTCCTTGCGCCATCCAGCGTACATGATAATATGGTTAATTCATCTTCGGTGTGGAGAGTCCCTTTTCGCTGGGTTACCTATTTCAGCGTTTCTGAGTGAATCGCGTGCGATACCGGAATGGCCCGAAGGCATCGGCGTTCGCACTCAATTCGAGCAATTCTCATGCCCACCTCGTCCACACCGCACAAGGCCGGGAGGACGGCAAGCGCAACGCGGACTCCTTTGCACGGGTGCCCATAATCGGGCGAGGTGCCCGCTTGTGGTACAATCCGCCCCCTTTGCGGGCGGCCGCGTGAAAGGAAGACGGCCTCGCTCCCTTGAAAACCCGTACCGGGGGTGTGGGCTTGGACGAGGGATTCGATGCTCTGGGCAAAGCGCTATTCCACAGCATGCTCGACAACATTGACGAGGCGATTCACGTGGTCAACCGCGACGGCGTGACGGTCTTCTATAACCATGCGGCCGCCGACCTGGACCTGCTCGATCCCAGGGAGGTCGTCGGCAGGCCGCTCCTCGAGGTATATCCCTCGCTGACGGCCGAGACGAGCACGCTTCTCAGGGCGATGCGTACCGGCAATGCCCTGTTCAACCAGCAGCAGACCTATGTGACGAAGAAGGGCGACGTAGTCACGACCATATGCTCCACCCTGCCCCTGACGAACGGCTCGGAGATTGTGGGGGCCGTCGAGGTATCGAAGAACGTGACCAGGATAAAGGATCTATCGGAGAAGATCATAGATCTTCAGCTCCGGCTGTCGCGGCGCAGGGGGAAACCCGCCACGGCAGTGTTCGGCCGGTCGGCGCTCTACACATTCGACGACATCGTGGGCGAGCATCCCGCCATCGCCGGGGTCAAGGCGCTAGGAATGAGGGCGGCGCGCGGCAATTCGACGGTCCTCGTGTACGGGGACACGGGTACCGGAAAGGAGCTGCTCGTCCAGGCCATCCACAACGCAAGCCGGAGGGCTGCTATGCCCTTCATAGCACAGAACTGCGCCGCTCTGCCGGAGAGCCTTGTGGAGGGCCTCTTGTTCGGGACGATCAGGGGGGCTTTCACGGGCGCCGAGGATAGGCCCGGCCTGTTCGAGCTCGCGGACGGCGGGACTCTCTACCTGGACGAGATAAACTCACTCGCACTCGACCTACAGG
Source organism: Bacillota bacterium (assembly GCA_018434225.1). Taxonomy (GTDB): domain Bacteria; phylum Bacillota; class Sulfobacillia; order JABLXB01; family JABLXB01; genus SM1-B181. The sequence continues at coordinate 4,933 of JAHDPS010000011.1, read as the reverse complement.
CCAAGCTGCTTCGCGTCCTGCAGGACGGTAACGTCAGGAGGGTCGGCGACACCAGGGTCAAGCCCGTCGACGTCAGGGTGGTGGCTTCCACCAACATTCGCCCCGAGGACGCTCTGGCGCAAAGAAAGCTCAGGGCGGATCTATATTACCGGCTCAACGTGGTCTACATTGAAATCCCGTCACTGAGGTACAGGAAGGAAGATATTCCGTTGTTGGTTCAGCATTTCATCAAGAAGTCCAACGAAAAACTGGGAAGCGGGATTGAGGGCGTTTCCCCCGAGGTCATGGAGATATTCATGTCATACGAATGGCCCGGCAATGTCCGCGAACTCGAGCATGCCATTGAAGGAGCGGCGGTGACGTTGGAAAAGGGGGTCATAGGCACCGGAGACCTGCCCGCCTACATTCAATCTACCGCGGCGAGGGGGCTCTGGTCGTACCTGACACTGAATCTGCGCAGGGGCACCCCCGTTAGAGAAATGCTCAAGGAGGTCGAGTCCCGCGTGATCCTCGCCGTTATCGCGGAATGCGACGGCAACATCTCACGCGCGGCGCGTTCGCTGGGGATTCCGAGGCAGACGCTCCAGAGAAAGATGAAGGTGATGCTCGCCGAAAGGGCATACGTCCCCGGTTCCGGACAGTAGCGCCGGCTCGGCCCGTCCAATCGGGCCTCGCGCGCTGTTGCGCCCGGCACATTTTTTGCTACTATTCGGAACTCGAACTCCCGCTGTGGAGAAAGAACAACTATCGGGGCCAATTGTTCTGATGCGGCGGCCCGCTATGTGGCGGCCCGGTTGGTTCTGGAGGGGGAATCGTTTTTGGGCCGGCGGTTTCTGGGGGAATTCGCGCTACTCATGGTGGCTGCGTCGTGGGGCTTCGGGTTCGTGGCGATCAAGTACGTGCTCGGTTGGATGGGTCCCGTCACCTTCCTATGGACGAGATTCGCGCTGAGTTTCGTCATTCTGGCCGCGATCTTCCCCGCCAGGATATTGAGGGCGGGCCGCGCCACCGTCAAAGCGGGAGCCGTGATCGGGTTCTTCCTGGCGATAGCGTACATGCCTCAGACCATCGCCATGGAGATCGCCTCGGTAAGCACCGTCGCTTTCCTTACGGGCCTGTACGTGGTCTTCGTCCCGCTCTTTCAGGCGGTGTTGCTCAGGACGAGACCGGGCGCTCTGTCGGTGTGCGGCGCCCTGATATCTGTGCTCGGCCTGGGGGTGCTTTCACTGACCCCCGGCGGGCTGCGATTCGGCCTGGGGGAAGCCCTGGCGACCCTATGCGCGATGGGATTCGCGATGCACATAATCACTGTGGGCAAGTTCGCGCCCTCGCAGGATCCCATTGCGATATCGGCGATTCAGATCGGCGCCGCGGCCGTCGTCACGGCGGCTGTCGGCATCCCCATGGAACCTCTTCCGGGCCTGTTACCGTTAGGCGTGGTGGCATGCTTCATATATCTCACGGTCGTCAACTCCGTTGCCGCAACCTTCATTCAGAATTGGGCGCAACAGGTCACGCAACCCACCCAGGCCGCCCTGTTGCTGGCGATGGAGCCCGTGTTCGGGGCCGTCGCAAGCTGCGTGCTGCTGGGCGAGAGGATAGGCGCCAAAGGGATCGTCGGCGACGCCCTAATATTCTGCGGGATGATCATGTCCCAGGTGGACAGCGTCAGGCCGCGTGTCGTTCATCGCGAGAAGGAGGGGAATGCGCGGTGTATGACGTCATCGTAGAGAACGCCAGGGTAGTCACAGTGACCTCGCGGCTGACCCTGGTGAGAGGGGGCGTTGCCATCGCCGGCGGCAAATTCGCCCGCGTGGGCCCGACGGAAGAGATCGCCCCGCTCTCCGCCACGCACAGGATCGACGCCCGCGGCCTCATCATGTGCCCGGGTCTCGTCGATTGTCACACCCACCTGTTTGAATACGCTACGGTGGGGGTCCACGGCTCGTGCGAAGGGGGCCAGATGATGGCGGGGATAGCTAACCTGTTCACCGCCCGCCAATCCGGAATAGTGGCCACCGGCGAGCATCACCTGGGGCACCCCGCGCTTTCCGCGCCTACGGCCGAATACCGGCGCGTGGCGGGGCTATTTCCTGGATACGCGCATATCTGCGCCGGATTCTGCGTCCTCGGCACAGCCGACATGGTGGTCACATCCTCCTCTCATCCCGGGCGTGCCCTTCGACTGGACGATTTGTCGCCGCTGGATCTGGAAGAGATGGCCGAGAATTCGGATTTTCCGGGGGAGAGCCTCTTCCTCACCGCGACTCCGGCCAACCTACCGGTGGAACAGGCGCCCAGGGCGGGGGAACCGTGTTTCTCGTTCGAGCAAATCAAGGGCATGGTTGGGGCGTTCCACGCCGCTGGGAAACGGGTCGGGGCGCATGTCGAGGGAAGTAAGGTGATAGACGAGTTCCTCAGGACCGGTGGCGACGTAGTCCACCACGGACACGGCCTGACGGAGGAATTGGCGGTACGGATGGCAGGCCACGGGGCGGACCTGGTCGCCACCCCGCACGGGGGCACGAGTTCCAGGCCGAATTCGCCCGAGGATATCGCCATGGCGGTACGGGCGGGGGTTAAGACGGCTATCGCGAGCGACGCGTACCTTCCAAAGCACCCCGGGGCCACATGGCTCGCGGAATCCCCCGGATATGTCTACGGCCCCCAGCACCTGATGGCTATCGCGAGCCCGGCCATGAGACACTTGCGGGACCTCGGATACGACGAGAACGAAGTGCTCGCCCTCTTGACCAGGAACGGGGCGGAGATTATGGGGATCTCGGACCGGACGGGTAGCATCGAGGAGGGCAAGGACGCCACGTTCCTCCTCGCGCGGGGCATACCCGGTCTGGATATAACCGATCCGCGGGATATAGTGGCGGTGTACATCCAGGGGAAAGCATTCAGAGGAGGGCTCGGCGGCGACTAGACCCGTTTTGCCGCGCACCGGCGCTCGCTCCGTCGCAGGCCAGCTCGCTCCGCCGCGGGCTATGCGTCGGCCGCTTCGGCGGAGTTGCGCAAGGTGACGTAGCTCACCACGCTTATGTCCAGGTCCCGGCTCAGGTCTATCTCGCGCTTCACCCTGTAATACCTGCGGTTCCTGTCCTTGATGATCACGACTACCGGCCTGCTCAGGTCGACGTTGTTTATCTTCTTCACTACGGCCGTTTCGCCGGTTGACAAGACCACGTTTGTCGCCACGGGATACGGCGCCACCACCGCGCGCACGGCCTCCACGGCGCGGGGATCGAAAAGCATCCCGGACTTCTCCGAGAGGAATGCCAGCGCCGTCGATGGGTGAGTGGCCTCCTTGTACGGGCGGTCGGACGTTATGGCGTCGAATACGTCGCAAACCGCGCAGAGTCGCGCCAGCCCGAGTATCTGTTCCCCCTTAAGCCCCCTCGGGTATCCGCTGCCGTTCCAGCGCTCGTGGTGTTGGTATGCAACGTGGGCGGGCAGAAGGCCGCCGTCGCTCTTTCGCACGAAGTCGAACCCCGCTTGCGCATGCAGCTTTACCTGGCTGACCTCCTCCGGAGTAAGCTGGCCGGGCTTGTTCCAGACATGGTCCGGGACGGCGACCTTGCCGACATCGTGGAGAAGCGACCCAACGCCAAGATCGAGGATATCCTTCTTGCTGAAGCCCATCACCTTGGCCGCCGTCATAGCGATCAGGGCGACCTGTACCGAGTGAGCGTAGGTGTAGTCGTGCAGGGATTTTATGTCGAGAAGCCCGATGACCACGTCTTTCTGGGACAGGATGTCGTCGACGAGCATCCGGGCCACCCTGGTGACGTTGGCGGCCAGCTCGGGGTTAGGCCTTCCCGATACCTTGCCTTCGAGCAGGAGGTCGTCCCTGGATGCCTGCGCTCGCCCGAGACCTCTGATAATCCCCGTAGCGACGAAATCCATGACACAGTGGACCACTTCCTGCCTCGTCTCGAGGTTGATGATTTCGGGCAGATCCACCTGGTCCGGGTCATCGGCGACATAGATGGAAGCGAATCCCTGGTCCCTGAGGATCTCGACGTATCGCTGACGCAGGGTGACGCCGGCCGGTAGAATCAACCGACCCGCTGAGTCCACGATCGGGCGTCCCAGGCGCATGCCGGGCTTCGCCGTCCTTGTGGGAATAATGCGCATGCGTCACCCCTCCCCCGAGGTTCTCCCTGATACTCTTATCGGCCGTAACGGCAGATCTCTGAACGCCTGGAGGATTGCGCTTCGGAAAGCCGAATACCATTACTGCCGGAAATCCGGCATCCAGGAGACGGCCACCAGTCCTCATTCGGGGGGTGAGAGCGTGGGCTCGGGCGAGGTTAGTATGGATGTTTTCCGGGCGATACTCGACTCGGTTGAAGAGGGCATTCACGTGGTGGATCCGGAGGGTAAGACCATTTTTTACAACAAGAGCGCCGCGAGGATGGAGGGATTGGACGCGTCCGAAGTCGTCGACCGGTACTTGCTCGAAGTATTCCCGTCGCTGACCGTGGCGACCAGCACACTTTTCAACGTCCTGAATTCGGGGAAACCGATATCCAGCCAGCAGCAGACGTACACCAGTTTCAAGGGCAGGAAGGTCACCACAATCAACTCGACTTTGCCGCTGGTCGTGGACGGGAAACTGGTCGGAGCCGTCGAGGTATCGCGGGACATCACTCATGTGAAAAGGATGTCGGAGAGGATAGTTGATCTCCAGGCCGAACTGCTCGGCAGGAAGTCGGGGTGGGAAGAACGGTCGGCGCGGGGAGAAAGAGCGGTGCCCGTTCTGTATACCCTCGACGACTTCGTGAGCGCCGACCCGAGGATCTCCCTTCTGAAGACGCTGGCCGGGAAGGCCGCCCGGACTATGTCGTCCGTTCTCGTTTATGGCGAAACCGGAACCGGCAAGGAGGTGATCGTCCAATCGATTCACTCCGCAAGCGCCAGGCGG
>JAHDPS010000292.1 GCA_018434225.1 Bacillota bacterium | reverse complement strand
GTTTGAGGAACGTCTGATTGGCCTCTTTCCTCGCGACCGCCTCCACGTTCGCGTTGTTCATTATCTCCCTGTACAAGTCGAATTGCTGGCTGCGGCTGCGATCCCTCGTCAACCTGTAGTCGGCGTAGAAGTCCTTGTAATCCACCGGCACAGCGGTCTTCAGCGCGGCGTCCTTTTTCACCGGTTGACCCAGGTTTTTCTGCTCCACATCGAGCCTCTTCAAGGACACGTACCATACTACGGCCACCACCACGACGGCAAAAGCGACGAACCTCGTGATCCTCCGACCCCCCGCGTTCATCTTGAACACCTTCACTCACCTACCTTCATGGGAAGTACTGAAACCCTGTGAGCGGGAACCCCCAGCATCACCTGGATCGCGCCGAACAATCGCTCTCTCACCACCGAATCGCAGGCGCCCTCGGCGACAACGACGACCCCGTCCACCTGCGCCCCTTCCACCCTCGCCACCACCGGAACCTCCTCGCTCCCCCCCGGCCTACGCGCCATGACCGTCTGAATGCTCACGTTCTCCTCCGCGATCGCCCGGGTACCACCCGCAGTGTCTTTCTCCTCTGTGTTCCTGCGGGAGGTCGTGCGGTTGTCCATGTAGGTGACCGCGGGCCCGGCCCGGAGCCTCACCGACACAACGACCTTTCCGGCGCCCCGTACCTGCTCCAGAACGGCTGCCGTCCGGGCCGCGATTTCCCTCTCCAGACTCGAGAGGGAAGGCTCGCCGACGGCTTCGGACACGGCCCTCGATTCCACCGGCGCGGCGGCCCCCGTCCCCTTTCCACCCGCGAACGAACTGATCACGAGCAGCACTACCCCCAGGGCCGCCATGGCCATCAGCGTGAGGCCGTTCTTCAACCTCATCCCACGCAAACCCAGGCTCCAGAAGCGAATCTCGCGATTCACGGTATCACCACCTCGACGACCACGCGTTCAGCCGCGACGCCGAACCCGGCGGATACGACGGCTCGGACGGCCGCCGCAAGTTCTCGCCCGCGCCGCGAGTCGGCGGGCACCGACGTTGCAGCAGCCTCCACGTCACCGCCGGTTTCCGCGGAGATAGTCAGTCTGACCCCCTCGACAACACCATCGCGCCGCGGCAACGCCCACCCGCTCGAATCCTTCATGTCCACCCTCGCCCTCGCCCACCGTACCCCGGGAATCGCCCGCGCCAGCGTCTCGGCCTGCCATTCAAGGGCGCTCGCGGTCTTCCGGTCCAGGTCAGTCGATGAGGCGGGCGCGGTCAGGAAAACCCCCCGAAACGCCGTGCCTCCCGTAATGATCCCCGCGAAGGGCGCCACAACGGAGAGAACGATCAGCATGCCCATGGCAGTCCTGGCGTACTTCCTGAGATCGCCCTCGGGAAGCGCCATGTCGACCGCCCCCGCGAACACCATGAGGATAGCGACGCCCCTGATCCACTCCTTGACTGCCTGCACTCAAACCACCACGCCTCGACCAGGTCAGGGATGGGCGGCGACCGCCAGCGCCGTAATCCCTATGACGAACATTATCGCCACCGCGCCGGCGGCCACGGACACCAGGGTCAGCGAGCCGGCTATGCTGTTCAAGCAATCCGACAGCGCGCCTGCGCCCATGGGCTGCACTAAAGCGGCGGCCACGCGATAGACGATCACGAGGGACACGATCTTGCACAGAGGGAACGCCGTCATCACCACGACGGCGGCGGCGCCGGCAAGCCCCACCGCCGTTCTAAGGAGATGGGACGACGCGAAAACCATTTCCACCGCGTCGGAGAACATCTTGCCGACGACTGGCACGAACGTCCCGCTCAGGAATTTCGCGGATCTGAGGGCGACACCGTCGGCCACGCTTCCCGCCGCCCTATTCACGGAGACGACCCCGACGAATCCCGCCATGGACATACCCAGGGCCAATATACCGGCATGCTTTAGAAGCGAGGCGAGGCCCGACATCCTGAACGGTTTCACGACGTTACCCACGATCTCCAGAACGGCGCCCAGCATCACCAGGGTGAGCACATACTCGGAGGTCAGTACCGAGACGGCGTACACCGTCGAGATCATTACGGGGTGAAGCAGGCTCGCGCTCACCGGAGCACCCGAGGCCGCCACCAGCGCCACCAGCGTCGGCAACAGCGCCTTCATGAGCGTCACCATATCGGTGATCACACGCCGGGCTACTCCAATACTGAAAGAAAAACTGCCGGTCGCCACGACCACGAGTGCCAGGTAACAGGCCGCCTTCGCCAAATCGGCGACCCCCCTTGCATCGAACGAATTCCCGAGGTTCTGCAAGAGGGCCACGGCGACAGCCAGGATCACCAGTTTCCCCAGCAACCTCCCGCTTGCCACGATCTCCCTGAACATGTACCGGCCGAGGCCACCGGCGATCCCCGCCGGGTCCAACCCCGGGCCGCCGCTGAGAATCTCGGATGCCACTTGCCTCCACGCGATCCGCGGGGCGTACCCCTCGGTATCCCGGTACATCTGGTCCAGAAGCCTCTGAAATTCGCCGTCGTCCAGGCGCCTCGCCTCCTCGTCTACCAGCGCGTCAACCCCCGGTACGAGCGCTTGTTTCGTCTCGGGAGCCAGCGCCGCGGATGGGTTTCCGCCGCGGGCGACGAGCCCCAGACACAATACAGCGGCGAGCGCCAGTCGGGGGGCTCTCACGACAGCATCCTCACTACTGTCTCCAGGATCCCCCGGATGATGGGCACCGCCAGGATCAGGATCAACACCTTCCCCGCGAATTCCACCTTTGCGGCGATAGCGGCCTCGTCGGCGTCGCGGCACACCTCGGACCCAAATTGGGCGATGTACGCTATGCCGACTATCCTGAGCACACTCGACAGGTACACCTCGCTGATGCCGGCCCGCGACGCCAGTTCCCTCATTACTGCAACCACTTCGCCCACTTTCGAAAGGAGAAGCGTAAAGATCGAGGCCGCCGCGACGATACTCAGGCCCATGGCTATGTCCGGCCGCTGAGCCCTGAGCACCGCCAGAAGCATTGTCGCCACAAGGGCGAATCCCAGGATCCTCACCATCTCCACGACGCGATCCCTCCGGTGCCCGCGGCGCGAGCCGAACGGGCGCTGCCGTTCAATATAGCTTGAACATCGTCTTCACTGCCTCGAAAAACTGGTTGATCACCTGCACCACCATGCTCAGAACGATTACTATACCCGCAAGGGTCGCGAGCCAGGCATACTCCTCCTTGCCCGCTTGCTTGATGACGGTGTGGAGCACCGACACGATTATGCCTATACCCGCGATCCGGAAGATCAGGTCCACGTTCATTCGCGTCCCCCCGTAGATGCAGGCGCCGCTCACGAGCCATTAACTTTACAGCAGGAGGGTGGCGAGAGCCAGCGCGCTGAACACCCCGGCGTATCCCCACAACCTGCCCACCGTGGATTGCCTGTCCCTTGCCTCCGATTCCTGCACGGAAAGCCTTTCGACCGCGCTCCGCAAGTGCCGTCGCTGGTCTCCCGCGGGGGAAGCCCCGAGAACGGTTCCCAGGCTCGCAACCACGTCCGCGTCCGCCCGGGCGAGGGCGGACTCGCGCATCGCTTCCTCGACGCCGAGTTGCCAAGCGTCTGACGCCGGTAGTCCGTTCCCCAACCCAGACGCCGCGCTTCGAAGGAGCGCCGCCGCGGGTCCCCGGCAGCCTTTGGCGGCGTTGAGGAGCGCGGGCCCCAGAGGCTGGAGGCTGCAGCACATCTCCGTCTCAAGCAAGGCGAGGGCGCTCTTCATGTCGGCAATCTCCCTCGCGCGGGAATAGTAGCTCGAGGCGATCGTGAGCCCCGCGCCGGAGAATCCCACAACCAGCATCATCAGACCGGCAATCTTCGCGTACATCACTGAGCACCCCTCGGAATGGTAACTCGAACACGCCTTCCACCGTTCCAGGCCCGAACCTCCGGCTGAGCACCACAGCCCGTTCGAAATAGCCCTCGCCGATTATGCGGCCTATCCCCGGTCGCCTTGCGGCGTCGTTGACGTCTCTGGCGTGTGCCGTAGCGACGACCTTGACCCCGGCCGCGAGCGCCTCAAAAATAGCCGCCGAATCCTCGGTCCTACCGATCTCGTCCGTAGCAACCACCTCCGGAGACAGCGACCGTATGCCCGTCATGATACCGTGCGCCTTGGGGCATGCATCCAGGACGTCGGTGCGCAGGCCCACGTAGTTCCTGGGGATGCCGCCACCGCACGCAGCCACCTCGGATCTCTCGTCGACAAGACAGACTCTGGACGGCCTCGCTCCGCACTCCCCGTCGCTCAGGCACCGAACTATATCCCTGAGCAACGTCGTCTTACCGCACCCCGGCGGCGAGACGATTATCGTGTTGAAAGCGCCGCCGTCGTCCCCTATCAGCATCGGCAGGATCTGGACGGCCGCTCCGCGCGATTCCTTGGCGACCCTGTAATTAATCCCCGATATATCCCTGAACGTACGAACTACCGACCCTTCTACGATCGCGGTGCCGCACAATCCAACGCGGTGGCCGCCCGATATGGTTATGTACCCCAGCCTCATCTGCTCCTCCAGGGCGTGCACCGACGAGCCGGTGACCAGCTCCATCGCCCTCCTGATTTCGCCCGGCCCGACCAGCATGCCGCCATCGCGCACGGCATTCCCGGACGGGTCCAGCGCAGTGTCGCGCGCGAGCACTACGACCTGGAGCGGCCTCGACACGCGAAGCCTCACCTCCTCTGGAACCCGGCTCTCGCCCCGCGAAATGTAGGCCCGCACCGCCCTCCTGGCCCCCTCTGGCAGGTAGGGCAGCACCTCCCCCTCGAACCTTCTGCGCGAGTATGCCTCGCTCACTGGAGGGGGTCTCAACGGAAACGCTGCTCCAGCCAATTTACAACCCCTTTGCTAAATCAAAGATATTTGTCCCGACCTACGATTATTCGCGGCGCCCGCTGTAATAAACAGAGCCGGTCCACTGGTGCGATCCAGTGAACCGGCACAATATCCAGTCGCCTATACGGGCGAGTATCCAGCCTGGGATTTGGGCGGTGCGTTAGCTGCTCGCCGGCGACCCTCCCCGGCCGCCGCCGGCACCGCCCTGCCCCTCTTCGATCGCGTCTTCCCCATCGCGCTCAGTGGAGAAGATTGCGCGGCCGCAGTTCGGACAGCACATCTCCAAATCGTCGTCGAGGAGTTCCGCGTCCAGACACACCGTCTCCTTGCAGTGCGGGCACTCCACGTCGACGCAATCGAATTCATCTTCGTAAAGATCCTCTTCCACAGCCGCGAGGTCTTCATCTATCGAATCGAGCCTTTCTTCGTGCTCGATAACCCTGCTCTCCATCTCCGAAATCCCCAGCGCCACGTCCTGAAGGACATCGGATATCTCGAGAAGCACTCTTCCCTCCCCGGACTCCCTCCCTATCCCGAGGCCCTCCGCGAGTCCCCGCAGGTACGCAACTCGTTCGCTCAGACTCTTCTCCATTAATATCCCTCCATCGATCGACGGCCCGCCTATGCCCTCTCGAGGTATGTGCCGGTGCGTGTGTCTACCCTAATTATGTCTCCAATGCCCACGAAGAGGGGTACCTTGACGACGGCGCCCGTCTCGAGCTTCGCCGGTTTGCTCCCGCCCTGAGCCGTGTCACCTTTCACACCCGGGTCCGTCTCGACCACTTCGAGCTCCACAAAGTTGGGGATCTCGGCCCCGATGAAGTTCCCCCCGTGGCTGAGCACCCAGATGGTCATGTTCTCCTTAAGAAATTTCACGTTGTCTCCCAGGAGATCCTTAGTCAGGTTGAACTGCTCGTACGTCTCCGTGTCCATCACCACGTACTCCTCCCCGGAGGAGTAAAGATACTGGACCTCCCTTTTCTCCAGGTGAGCGCGGGGCAGTTTCTCTCCGGCGGCGAAGGTGCGTTCCAGGACTCCACCGGTTTTTACGTTCTTCAATTTTGTCCTAACGAAGGCAGAGCCCTTGCCGGGCTTGACGTGCTGGAATTCGACAACCGCGTACGGTTCGCCGTCGACCTCGATTGTAACACCGGTCCTGAAATCGTTGCTCGAAATCACCTCGGGTACTCCCCCTCCGCATTCCTATTCTTGCCGAAACCCACCCGGCCAAACCAAAAGCGCAACGTCGTCAGCCAAATTCAAAGGCGGGGGCTTGATCCCCCGCCCGCCAAGCATGACGTGAGCACATGAGGGCATAGACCGAATCGAAGGCGAGCAGGATATCTCCTCGTCCCCCGCGCTTCAAGAATCCTACGGTCTCAGTGTCAAAACTGTCAATCTCAAAACAATGATCCGAACTCACCGGAGACGCGCCCTACCTTCCCCGCCCACTTGACGCGTTTCGACGACCAACACTCGCGACGATATTATACACCATGTGGTTCCGCTTGACATTACTGCCATTGTTCCCGGGTCCAAATAGCGAAGCCCCCGCCTTTCGAACGGGGGTTCCCGGGACCACAGATGTAGCCGCACTCGCTGGGACGGGTCAATCCGCCACGTCGGCCGGATCGGCGCGCTCGATGACGACTCCACCCGCGCACGGTGTGAACTTCAGGCTCCCGCCGCCGGTCAACCCCATCAGGGCCAGGTATCTCTCAGGGATTATGACGGCGCCATTCTCATTCACCGGCATAACAGGCTTCTCTCCGGTCTTTTTCTCGATCCCGGCTATTATGTGAAATACCCTCGCGGGCCGTTTGAATGCCTCGCGCCGCAGTTCAAGACACCTGTCGCACGGGATGATCGCATTCACCTTCCCTCCTGGATGACTGGACGCGACTAGGGATATCGCCACCGGGTATCTAACATTATATTGGCCGCGCAACGCAAACGCGGTCGAAGCATGGAGCGGGAGACATCGAATGATGACGAACCAGTCCCGCGAATGAAGGCCCCCTCGTCGCATTATCAGGGACGAGGGGGCGTCAACATTCACCAGGACGGGACGATCGAGCAATCCGTTACGAGCGACCCGTCATTTGTAGAAGGGGAACCTCGCGCACAGGTCCTGAACCTGCTTCGCAACCGAGTCGAGTTTGGATTCGTCGCCTCGCGAGGAGATGGCCTCGTCGATGAACCGGGCGATCTCGCCCATCTCGGCCTCCCCCATTCCCCGCGTCGTCACGGCGGGCGCGCCAATGCGAATCCCGCTTGTGACCTGCGGACTTCTCGTGTCGAACGGGATTGTGTTCTTGTTCACGGTGATGCCCACCCGATCGAGGAGTTTCTCCGCCTCAACGCCGGTCACGCCCTTATTGTTCAGGTCCACGAGCATGAGATGGTTGTCCGTTCCTCCCGATACGAGGTCGAACCCTCTTGCGACGAGGGCTCCGGCGAGCGCCTTCGCATTCTTCACTATCCTGCCCTGGTACTCCTTGAAAGACGGCTCCAGCGCCTCTTTGAAGGCGACCGCCTTCGCTGCGATGATATGCATCAGCGGTCCGCCCTGGATCCCGGGGAATATCGCCTTATCGACGTCCTTGGCGTATTGTTGCGTTGTGAGGATCATACCGCCTCTCGGTCCCCGCAGGGTCTTGTGAGTCGTGGTGGTGACAAACTGCGCGTGCGGAACCGGCGACGGGTGATAACCCGTGGCCACGAGGCCCGCGATATGGGCCATATCGACCATCAGGTACGCTCCGACTTCGTCGGCGATGGATCTGAACGCGGGGAAATCAAGGATCCGGGGATAGGCGCTCGCCCCCGCCACGATCATCTTGGGCCTGGTCTGCCTGGCGATATCCCGCACTTCGTCGTAATCGATGCGACCCGTTTCCCTCTTCACTCCGTAAGCCACGAAGTTGAAGTACTTGCCGGAAAGGTTCACCGGGCTGCCGTGCGTGAGGTGTCCGCCGTGGCTCAGGTTCATCCCGAGCACCGTGTCCCCCGGCTTGAGCATCGCGAAGTATACCGCCGTGTTGGCCTGGGCGCCGGAATGAGGCTGCACGTTCGCGTGTTCCGCCCCAAACAGCCGCTTCGCCCTGTCGCGCGCCAGGTTCTCCACCACGTCCACGCACTCGCACCCGCCGTAGTACCGCTTCCCGGGGTATCCCTCGGCGTACTTGTTGGTCAGACAGCTCCCCGCCGCCTCCATCACGGCCCCGCTCACAAGGTTCTCGGATGCAATCAGTTCGATGACAGCCATCTGCCGTCGTTGTTCGTCACTTATTGCTTCGAATACTTCTGGATCCGCTATTCTCAATTCGTCCATGATGTGCACCCCCATTTTCTCGATATACGGCCAACGGCAGCGCCAAGCGCTTCCCGCCGTTGACTCAGCGCCGCCTGCTCACAAAATGAATCGGGCTTCCTCGCACGCCGAGGAACGCCTCTCCCAGCGCCTCCGCCAGAGTCGGATGCGCGTGGATCATCTCGCCCATTCCCTTGACGGTCTCGCCGGCGTGCATCGCCGCGGCCGCCTCGTGAATCAGATCGTCTGCGTGCGGGCCGAGAATATGCACGCCCAGCAGGCGTCCATTAGAATCGGATACGACCTTGACCATACCTTCGGTCTGACCCAGAATCACCGCCCGCCCATTGGCGGAGAACGGGAACCGCGAGACATCGATCCCACCGGTAGGCGCGGAGGCGAGGGCCTCCTTCTCGGTGAGGCCGACCCAGGCTATCTCGGGCATTGTGAATACACATGATGGGATGACGCCGTAAGACATTTCGCAATCGTCCCCCATGATGTTCCGGATGGCCGCGATGCCCTCGTGCGAGGCCACGTGCGCCAGCCATGTCCGGCCCAACACGTCGCCCGCAGCGTATATCCCCGGCACGCTGGTCATCATGTGGGAGTCCACGACGATCCCCTTGCGGTCGCGCTCGATTCCGAGGGCGTCCAGATCGATACCGCCGAAGTCCGCCCGGCGGCCCACCGCGACGACGACGGTGTCCGCCTCCACGCTTACGTCATTGCCGGCCGCGTCCCTGGCCGACACCCTCTTCAGCCCGCCACCAGTCGAGATACCGTCGACTGAGGCGCCGGTGTGAACCTTGACGCCTCTGCGCGCCAGCAGCGCCACCAGCCTTTTCGACATCTCTTCGTCAACGGGCGGCAATATGCCTGGGAGTTTCTCGAACACAGTGACCTGGGAACCGAAAACCCCAAAAATGCTCGCGAACTCCATGCCGATAACGCCCGCGCCGATCACGGCCATCCTCTTGGGGATCTTATCTATATCCAGAGCCGCCTCTCCCACAAGCACACCCGGAGAATCGGCCCCGGGGATCGGCAGATTTACTGGCCTCGAGCCGGTGGCTATGATAATGCTCCTGGTCTCGATAGCGGCGACCGTCCCGTCGTTTTCCCGGACCTCGACGCGACCGGGGTCCAGTATTCGAGCCACCCCCGTGTGAACCTCGACGCCCCACGACTTCAGGAGCAGTTGCACTCCCCCAACAAGCTGCGAGACCACCCGGTTCTTTCTCGCAGCTACCCTGGTCACGTCCAGTGAAGCCCCCGCGATCTCCACACCGAACTCGGAGCACTTCCCGGCCAGTTCGATCACCTCGGCGCTGCGCACCAGCGCCTTAGTGGGTATGCATCCCCTATTCATGCATGTTCCACCCAGCCTGTCCTTCTC
>JAHDPS010000192.1 GCA_018434225.1 Bacillota bacterium | reverse complement strand
GTGGGCGCGGGGTGGATGTGAGGGTCGTAAATCCGTTTCTCCAGCGGCATGAAATCCCTTCTTCGAGGGGGCCTTACCTCTCAGCACTTCGGCGCGGGGTAGAGCTGAAACTTCCGGTGCCTCAAGGCCAAAGGGATGTAGATGGCTTTGAGGCGCTGGTAAAGCTGGTTGAGGCACTGAAGGAAGCCAATGAAACTACCGCGCGCACGTATCTGCGTTATCTTCTGTGCGGCTTCCTTCGGCTACGTGAAGATGCGCAAATCAGTCTGGTTCGCGTCCAGCATCTGGATCTTAATCAGTATAGACAGCTATTGAATCGGTTACTTGCGACGCCGAGCGGCGGCCGTATTCCTATGATAGTGGCGATCGCGACTTTTCAGGCCATCCAAGCATATTTTGAGCTCGATTGGGAGATCGAATGGCAGGACATCAACGCTCCGGACATCGCCAGAAACACCGGTGGTGATTTGACGGTCACGCGCGACGGTGAAATCATTTTGTCGGTCGAGGTGACAGAGCGCACAATCGATGCGGAGCGAGTGCGGGCTACGTTTCGCACGAAGATTTCACCGCTGGCGATCAACGATTACATATTCTTCTTCACGGCGGCCAAGCCCGATGAAGGCGCGATGCGACTGGCGCGGCAGTATTTTGCCCAAGGCCATCATATCGCTTTCTTGGCGCTTGAAGACTGGAGTATCAATATCCTGGGCACGCTCGGTCCGGAGGGGCGGAGGCATTTCAGCCGTTCCGTCTTAGAGATTTTGGATCGCAACGATGTGCCGCGTGAGGTGAAAGTCGCGTGGAATCAGATTCTTGAGGCGGTCGTAATAGGATCGTACTAGAAGGAGAGACATCTGCCCGTTTCAAGCCAGCCTCGCTCACACACGAAGTTCCGAGGAATAGGGGATCTCTCCAAGTAGTTGGCTCACCTCCCTTTCGTCAACACACTGCGAGGCTGATCAGTCCAGTGATGAAGATGTGTCGCGCTGGAGCATGGCCACGCAGTGTACTTCGTGAGGGCGTACGACCTGATGGAGGACCTGCGGAGGGCACAGGCGGAGCACCGGTCGACGAATTCGGGGTGTGACCTTACGACAGGATGGCCTCGACAGCGCTGTTCAGCCTTATCTCCGCTCGCTACGAGCGTGGCAGCCTTATGCTGATTTTGAACAAGGGTTTCGCTGAGTGGGGCGAGGTGCTGGGGAATCAGGTGATCGCGACCGCGATCCTCGACAGACTACTGCACTATTCTCAGCGCCGGTGGTACATTGACCCCGTAACGCCGGAATGGAATTGACCCCCCACCCAAGAAACCTTTCCTTGCACGCCAATGCAAAGGAGAGGTCGAATGCTGGGAGGAGGGTCTGTCTTGAGC
>JAHDPS010000275.1 GCA_018434225.1 Bacillota bacterium | reverse complement strand
ATTGCCATGGCGTAAACAACAGAGTTCATCAGGATAACCCGAGCCTCTTCGCAGATGAGAGTAACGCGGTCTCCCGTGGAAAGGGGCGGATTTAAGCGGATATTGCTAGACTGCACCGAGTTTATGCGTATGGCGGAAAGTCAGCGTGCAGGGAGAGCCGGGGTTAACCCAGGATATCACGCGGTGGCTGGACCTGTGGCAAGCGCGATGCTACTGAACTAGAATGCTCGATCGGCTTGTTATTCGAATCCACCTTCACAATCCTGGGACGGTGATTTTTTGCCTCATCCACACTCATTGTCGCGAAACTCATGATGATCACCATGTCACCCGGGTGCCCCATCCTGGCCGCCGCTCCGTTCAGACACACGTCTCCGGACCCTCTCGGCCCGGCCACGGCATACGTCTCCAATCTAGCGCCCGTGTTCAGGTTGACCACTTGCACTCGCTCGAACTCGAACATATCGGCCATGTCGAGTAGATCCTCGTCTATGGTAATGCTGCCGCTATAGTGAAGGTCCGCCGCCGTAATGAACGCTCTGTGTATCTTCGACTTAAGCATAGTCCGTTGCATGCGCATTCCTCCGGCCGGTGGGTGGTACATTGAACAAATACATGGAGCCGGCGATGGGATTTGCCCTGTAACCTTACGGTCCCGAATAACAGGGCTTCGGCTAACGTTTCGGCTAACACTTCTTATTTCCTACGCTACTGTTGGTTGCGCCTATCCAGAAGTCACGAACCAGCCTTATCCCACTCTGCGCCTGAGATTCCTGCTTGCCTGAGTATTTCCTTCAACAACGGCGCCCTTATTTCGCCCCGGTGGGGATTGGGTATCCTGAGTTTCAGTCTGCCCCGTCGCATGAAAGAATGTTTCCCTCCCGACAATGGGCCTTCGAACCCAAGGCGCCGCAAGCGCCAGATCAACTCTTCTCTACTTATGGGATTCATGAACCGTCCGCCACCAAGCGGTTCAGGTCAATTCCCTTGACCAACGGCAAAGGATCTCGATCTCGCAGTTTCAACAACAGCCACTCTTCAAGAACCTCTAGCAGTACCTTTCGGCAGGCCTCCAGCGTCTGTTCATGGGCCCATACGCCTGGACAGGATACAATCTCGCCAAAATAACCCCCATCCTCAAAAAGCTTATATCGAGCCTCTTCCATTGCCCCATGCACGAATTCACTAAGGATAGGCATGTAGAGGGGACCTCCCTTCTCTGATACTCGGCCCCGGCGTGCCTATTGGAGCCTTGCAGTCTTACTTGTCTTCTATTATAACCTAAAAAAGCCTCGGCGGTTTCGATCCCGAATTCGCAAACCTCTCCGGCTAACATTTCGGCTAACGTTACCGCTTATTGCCTATCAACCGCCACACGATCTAGCCTTCTGCCTGCAATAAAATGGAGCCGGCGATGGGATTTGAACCCGTGACCTGCGGTTTACGAAACCGCTGCTCTACCGCTGAGCTACGCCGGCTCAAAGAACCTGTATAGGTTTAGGGCAAAAAATGGAGCGAGAGACGGGATTCGAACCCGCGGCCCTCGGCTTGGGAAGCCGATGTTCTACCACTAAACTACTCTCGCACCGCTCTCTCGCGTGACTATATTATAGCGTCGCCCTGTTCAAAAAGCAACGGGCGGGCTGCTCGGGCAGCCTGCTTGTCAACCCTTCCTATTCCGGGCCTCAAAACACCTCGAAGCGGCTGATTGTCTGCCGCCTGTCGCGGCCGGCGGAGATCAGTGCGGCCTTCACGCCAACCAGTTCCTCCACCCGCGAGACGAATCTCCGCATTGAGGCGGGTATCCGGTCATAATCGGTCACCCCGGCCACTTCCTCATCGCTCCAGCCGTCCAACTCTTCGTATACGGGTTCGCAACGCGCGAGCTCGTCCATGGCGGCGGGATACTCCGTCACCGTCCTGGAACCCAGCCGGTACGCGGTGCAAATCTTCACCTTGCCGGTGCCCGCCAGTGTGTCGACCTTGGTCAGCGCGAGGGCAGTGACCCCGTTGATCGTGGCCGCGTACCTGAGCATCACAGTGTCCAACCACCCGATCCGCCTCGGTCTTCCCGTCGTAGTACCGTATTCTCCGCCCTTCTCGCGGATGCTGGATCCCTTTTCGTCCAGTAGTTCGGTCGGGAACGGGCCACTGCCGACCCTGCTGGTGTACGCCTTAACGATTCCGACCACACCGCTGATGCGCGTTGGGCCGACTCCCGCACCGGTGCAGGCGCCCCCCGCGGTGGGGTTCGACGACGTTACGTAAGGATATGTGCCGTGGTCGATGTCCAGAAATGTACCCTGAGCCCCTTCAAAGAGCACTTTCTTGCCGCCGGCAATCGCGTTGTTAACAAGCCGCGCGGTGTCGGCGATGTGCGGCCGCAGGCGTCGCGCCTGGGCGAGGACGGCCCGGTACACCTCTTCGAAGCCGAACCCGCTGGCGCCGTACAGCCTGTCAAAAAGCCTGTTCTTACTGGCGACCACTGGTTCCAAGCGCTTGCGCAAACACTCCTCGTCGATAAGATCGCCGAACCTGATCCCTTCGCGCGAGTATTTGTCAGTATAGGCGGGTCCTATACCGCGCCTGGTGGTTCCTATCTGGCGGGCGCCCCGCGACCCTTCCTCCAATTCATCCTGGCGTACGTGATATGGCATTAGCACGTGGGCCGCGTGGCTTATCCGCAATCCGGACACATCGTGGCCGCGGGACTCTATGTCGTCCATTTCCTTAATGAGCACCGACGGATCTACTACCACACCGTTCCCCACGACGCAGATCTTCCCCGGATTGAGGATGCCCGATGGTACCTGATGGAGCCTGTATTCGACGCCTCCAACGACGACCGTGTGACCGGCGTTGCTGCCACCCTGGTAACGAACGACTAAATCCGCCCGCTCCGCCATGTAATCCGTTATCTTGCCCTTTCCCTCATCCCCGAATTGCATCCCGACTACGATCACTGCCGGCACCCAGTATCCCTCCAGTCACAGCTACGCTGACTCGCGCTCCAGGATGCCTCTTGCGGCGATGACCCCGGAGGCCGAGGCCTGCGCGAGGCCGCGAGTGATGCCCACGCCGTCACCCGCGGCAAACAAATTGGTTATCCTTGACTCTAGATTCGATCCCATCTCCAACCTCTACGAATAGAACTTGACCGCCACACCGTACAGCAGAGTATGGCGCGAATTCAATCCCGGGGCGACTCTGTCCAACGCCTCAAGCATTTCAAAAACGTCGATGAGATGGCGGTATGGAAGCACCAGGCTTAGATCCCCCGGAGTCGCGTCGGGAAGAGTCGGCTTGACCATCCCTTTGAGCAGCCGCTTGTCAGTGGAACGACGCCCCGACCGGAGATCGCCCAGCCGTTGTACGAGAACCCCTCCACCCAGCATGTTCGCCAGGCTCGCGATATATTTACCATACGATATCGGCTCCTTGAACGGTTCGGTGAAAGTCTTGGAAACCAGTATGGCGAAGTTCGTGTTCTCGGTCCTGTGATCTGCGCGGCTGTGGCCATTCACGGTCATCAATCCGCCGCTGTTCTCCAGGACAACCTCCCCGTGCGGGCACACGCAAAACGTCCTGACGGGATCATCGAAGGACTTCGAATAGTACACTATCTTGGGTTCGTACACCTGCTTCGTGATCGGGTCCAGCACCACGGCGGGGGCTTCCACCCTCACCCCTATGTCCACCGCGTTTGTGGCGAGTTTGAGTCCGAGCCTCCTGGCCTCTCCCGAGAACCACTCGGAGCCGCGGCGGCCGGGGGCGCAGATCACGTATTTCGACCGCAGCTCCTCGCCTGCGGCGGTCAACACGCCCTGTACCCGCCCATCCTTGACCAGAATGCGGCTCACCGGCGTGCGAGTCCGCACCTCGGCGTGACGAGTCAGGTGCTGGTGCATATTCTTGAGAATCTCGGGGCACTTTTCGGTCCCAAGATGCCTGATCCGCCCTGGAAGCAGCCTTAATCCAGCAGTGGCACAGAGGCGAGTCAAATCCGCCACGGCCTCCCTGTCTTCACCGTACACGGTTCGGCTTGCGCCAAAATTCAGGTACGCCTTGTCAACGTACTCAATGAGACTGTCGAGCCTGTCCCTCCCGACGTATTCGTCGAGGAATCCCCCGAATTCGGAAGTCAGAGTCAGTTTGCCGTCGGAGAACGCGCCCGCCCCTCCCCATCCGGAAAGCACCGAACAGGGATCGCATCCGACGCACTTGGCCGCGTTTAGTGTGCGCGGGCACTTCCTCTCCTCTATGTCGCGGCCGGCCTCCACGATTAAGGTTCTTAGAACCGGAGCATTCCTGGATATCTCAAGCGCCGCAAATATGCCGGCCGGCCCGGCCCCGACTATGATAATGTCGTAGTCATTGCCCTGTTGCATGCGGTACCTCCGACTCACATCCATAAGCCTGGAGACAAAATAATAGACCCAAATAAGGATGTGTTCGCTTCCCACCTGGGTACAATCATTTCAGCATGATCTATGCTGCTCACTTGAGGCAAGTAAAATGATAGCAGATGGCCTATTGGAAGTCAAAAACACCAAATACCGCGGGATAGAGAGCGGCCCGGAGACGACCCCCGGGCCGACCGTGTTGAGCGCTTGAGGCTCAGAAGCACCATCCATCGCCAAAGAAGAGAAGGATCAGGACGAGGAAGATTATGAACCCCCAGTTGCCGCCGCACCACCCTCGGCCCTTCGCTTCTGCCATACCGGTTCACCTCCTGAACACGTTCGAGGCCTGCTAGCCCACATTGAACCTGGTTCAGGATATGCGAGAGCGTCACATTATGTGACCGATCATGTGGCCGCCCGGCGGTGGTCGCCGGTCTATGAAGCCGCGTGTTTATCGTCTACTTGCTGGAATCTGCCGAGATCCTTGAGAAAGTACAGCTTGAGCGATCCGGTCGGACCATTCCTCTGCTTGGCGAGGATTAGCTCGACGACGTTCGAGGATTCCATATCGGAGTTCGAATAGAGGAACATCACAACATCGGCGTCCTGCTCGATAGCGCCCGACTCGCGCAGGTCGGAAAGCATGGGCCTCCTATCCTGGCGTTGCTCGACCGCCCTGCTCAACTGGGACAACGCCAGTACGGGCACCTTCAACTCGCGGGCCAACGCCTTCAACGATCTGGATATCTCCGATATCTCCTGCTGGCGATTTTCCGCGCGTCCGCGTCCCTGCATGAGCTGTAGATAATCGACGACGAGCAGGCCCAGGCCGTGCTCTATCTTGATGCGCCTCGCCTTTGTCCTCAGCTCCATAATCGATATGTTCGGAGTATCGTCGATGAATATCGGGGCTTCCCCGAGCCGGCCGAGGGCAACCGACAACCTCTTCCAATCGTTGTCGTTGAGGAAACCGTTCCTGAGGTTCTTCCCGTCGATGCCCGCCTCGGCGCACAATAGTCTCTGGGCCAGCTGTTCGCGCGCCATTTCCAGGGAAAAGACGGCGCAGGGGCTCTTGTCCTTGACGGAGGCGTTCCTAACCAAATTCAGCGCGAACGTGGTTTTGCCCACGGATGGCCTGGCTGCCAGTATCACTAGGTCCGACGGTTGGAACCCCGAGGTCAAGGAGTCGAGGTCGCTGAACCCGGTCGGCACTCCGAGTGCGCCGCCCTTGTTCGCGTATAGGTATTCGATCCGTTCAAGAGTCTGGACGAGCACTTCCTTCAGAGGCACGTATCCCTGTACGTTCCTGCGCTGCGACACGCTGAAGACCGCCTGCTCGGCCTCGTCCAGGATTATCTCTACGTCTTCCTTCGCCGTGTATGCCTTGCCAACGACATCCGTGGACGCCCGTATGAGATCTCGCAGTATAGCCTTCTCTTCCACGATGCGGGCGTAGTATTCAATGTTTGCCGCCGTGGGCACAAGGTTCGCCAGTGTGGTGAGATATGGCACCCCGCCGGTCTTCTCGAGGGTGCCTTCCTGGCGAAGCGCTTCCGTCACAGTGATGAGATCGACGGCCTGACCCTTATCAAAAAGCCTCGCGAGAGTCGCGAAAACGGCCTGATGGGCCTCGCTGTAGAAATCCTGGGGCCGAAGGATCTCCACCGCCCTGAGGATTGCCTGCTTCTCAATGAGCATCGATCCCAGGACGGATTGCTCCGCCTCGCGGCTTTGAGGAGGCACCCTATCGAACGTCGCACCCACCATAAGCACCTCCGTCGCTCGCGCCCTGCCGGGGATTCCACCACATCAATGACCCTGCGATCTGCCGCCTCAAATCTGTAAGGCGATATGCTGGATGGCTTCCTCAACCGTGTCCACGAGCCTCACATCGACACCCTTGACCCCCCACGGGACATCCTTCTCGTTCTCCCTGGGGATGAGGACCCCTTTCACGCCGGATTGTTTGGCGCCGTATATCTTCTCGAACAACCCGCCGACCGCCTTGACCCTTCCCTGAATCGAGACCTCGCCGGTGACCGCCACATCCTGCCTCAAAGGCCGGTTCTGCAGCGCGCTCCATATCGCAAGTGTCACCGCGAGGCCGGCCGACGGCCCGTCTATCCTGCCCCCACCAATGACGTTCACGTGCACATCATAGTTGGCCACGTCCTCGCCGGTGAGCTTCCGGATCACACTGGCGGCGTTGAACACGGAATCCTTCGCCATGCTTCCGGCGGATTCGTTGAACCTCAGGCTGCCGTGTCCCTTCTCCTTCGCGGCGAACGTTACCGCCTCGATCTCGAGGATCGAACCGAGGTAATTCCACACGCCGAGACCAAAGGTCTTCCCGACGACGGGCGGTCCACCCGCCTTGATCGGCACGTTGGGGGCCAGCCTGCTGGACTGGATCACCTGGTGCACGTGATCCTGCGTTATGCTGACATACTTCTTCGAATCAACGGCCCCTCCCTGATCGAACACCGCCAGGGCGTACGCGTCCGCGAGGATCCCGACGGCCTTGCGGCCCTCTATGGTATACTCGCTGATGATATCCGAGACAGTGCTGGACAGCTTCGCCCTCAGGCGCCGCGCCGCGCCCTTCACTATAGCCCTGATATGCTCGGGTGTGAGCGGCTCGAAGTACACCTCCGCGCAACGCGACCGGAAAGCGGGGCTGACGTCCTCGGGCTGCGCGGTCGTGGCCCCTATCAAGACGAAGTCCGCGGGCGCGCCCTCTTTGAACAGCTTTCTTATATACTTCGGTATCCCCGACTGGTCTGGGTCGTAATACGAGGAGTCGAACATGACCCTCTTATCCTCGAGCACCTTGAGAAGCTTGTTTTGCAGGATCGGATCGAGCTCGCCGATCTCGTCTATGAACAGCACCCCGCCGTGGGCGTCGCTGACCAGACCGAGCTTCGGTTCGGGTATCCCGATCTCCGCCAGATCCCTTCGCGCCCCCTGGTAAATGGGGTCGTGCACGGACCCCAACAAAGGGTTCGTCGCTTCCCTTGGATCCCACCTGAGCGTGGCGCCGTCGACCTCGATAAACGGGGCCTCCTTCGCGAACACACTGCGCTTGATCTTCTTCGCCTCTTCGAGAACGAGCCTGGCGACCGTGGTTTTGCCGATCCCCGGAGGCCCATATAGAAGGACGTGTTGCGGGTACGGAGACGCTATCTTGGCGAGCAACGCCTTCATAGCGGCGTCCTGCCCCACGACCTCTTTCAAAGACCTCGGGCGCAGGTACTCCAGCGCCGACCTGGAGAGACGCCTGGTTTCCATCTTCTCGAGCATGGCGTATTTCTTCAGCGTATGAGCGTTCTCAGGATCGGAGTCTTCCTTGAGGATCTGGCTCTTTATCTCTCTCACATAGTCGTCGTGACGATCCTGCATCCTCTCGGCGATCTTTCGTTCGATTTTCTCCTCGACCCACTTACGCGCTATCATGTCGGCGAGCTGATCCTGTACCTGTTCGATGGCTTTGGGTATATCGCCTCGCGCGAGCTCGCTGTCGATCGTTGGATCCTCGAACGCTAATTTCTGGAGGGCAATGACCTGCTCCTCGAGGATATCGGATCTCATCCCGGACAACGCTTCGAGTTTTCCAGCCTTGACCACGAGTTTATCGGGGCCATAAATGTTGGCCAGCAGACCAAAGAGCACCTTTACCTGGCGCCTTAGAAGTCCTTCCCGCTCCAATCTCCCGCCCAGCGCTTCCTTGTTCATTCGATTCCGCTTCTGCGGTAGCCGTCTCAAACGGTTTCCCCTTTCCTTTCCTCCACAACATTGACCCTTATTTCCGTGGAAATCTCGCGATACAGCTTCACGGGAACGAAATGCAGTCCCATCGCCTTGATATTTTCTTCGAGTTCGATCCTCTTTTTTTCCAGCTTTATCCGGTGTTGCTTCCATAGGGCGTCGGCGATATCCTGAGCTGTGATGGACCCGAAGAGCCGACCGCCCTCACCAGCCCTGGCGTACACAGTAACCATGACCTTGTCGATCCTATCCCGCATCTTGACCGCCTCTTCCCTCAACCGATCGATCCGATTGCTGGCGGCCTCCTTCTCCTGGTGCAGCGCTCTCAGAGCGCCTTGCGACGCCTCCTTGGCCAATTTCCGGGGAATAAGGTAGTTCCTTGCGTACCCCTCCGCCACCTCCACGATCGAGCCCTTCCTACCTGTTCCCCTGACATCCTCGGTTAGAACGACCTTCATCCCGCCTACCTCCTGAAGCTGAGTTTCCTCCAGTCAAGCGCCGAGTCCAGGATCCCCAGGAACAAGACGACTTGACCCAACAATGGGTTAAACAGAGCCATGATCAGCAGGAAGACGCTGATGGGTTTCGACAGTCGCCAGCGATATTTCATGAACCAGTAGGCGACCGCCATGCCGCACACCGTCAACAGCATAGTGAAGACAACCTGGATATTCGCTCCGGCCATGAACACCCAACGCCACTTCCCGATGTCCAGGAGAGGATCCCCGATGATCTCTATCCGTCTCAACTGGCCCATACCGGGCCCAACGCGCCAGGGCCCATTGATGAACCCAAACAGGTATCCGGCGGCGAGCCCAAGTAGCGCGGGAGATGGAGCCTTCCAGGTTTCGAACGGGGGGACATCCTCGATACTATAGCCCATCCTGTTCAGAATCGCCCTGCTGACCTCGAAATTGAGGAAAGCGTTCATCAGGGAACCGGTCACGATGATTCCGGGGAAGATATACTTCATGAGCCGCAGGGACGCTTGCCAGATTTGCTTTACCTCCCGCACCTGCGACTCGGCCATTCCAAACCGCTGCCAGATCGCCTCGGCCTGCTGCAAGCCCTCGCTCATCTCGTTCAGCATCTGTCCGGGAGTGATCTTCAAGAACACGAATGAAAGCCCAAGGCTGACGGCCATCGACCCCAGCATCGCCAGGCCGCCGATCAACACGGTGTGGAACGGGGGGATCTTCCTCCTGAAGCACCAGCCGAGGGCGAGTCCCATCAAGCCGAACGTCGACACCATGCCGATCGCCTCGATCGGCCCCACGAACGTCGTGAGCGTCAGGCCCGCGACGACTACAGTCAAGATACCCACTCTGAACCCGTGCCTCAGATGCACGAGTGCTATGGGGACCGGCCATAGGAGAGCCAGGCCTGCTCCGGCGGGCGGTACATAAAAGGCCAAGAGGGCAAGCACCACCGTGATGGCGGCGAGAAGCGCGCCCTCAATCAGAGGTTTCGATCCGATGTGACCCCGTTTACCAGGCACTTTGAGTTTCGCACCTCACTCGATTGGCCGATCTGGGCCGACGTCATTAAGGAACGGCCCGCCGTCCGGGGTTTACTCTAGCATTTTCGCTGCGTGACCGCAACTGCGGGATAAATCGGGTATTCTTCACCTCAAATGGCTTATCCTTTTGACAAAAAACGAGCGGACGCCTTGCAACGCGCCCGCTCAGGCTACATAAATGGGCAATAGCCAACTCGTTACTACACAGTATGTTGATTACTCGACAGTGAACGGCAGCAGGGCGATATTCCTTGCCCTCTTTATGGCGACAGTGAGCTGCCTCTGATGTCTCGCGCAGTTGCCCGATATGCGCCTCGGCAGGATTTTGCCTCGCTCGCTTGTGTACTTGCGAAGCCTGCCGATATCCT
>JAHDPS010000214.1 GCA_018434225.1 Bacillota bacterium | reverse complement strand
GTCTTCGGGCGAAAGCGCTGCCCACTGTCATGAGCATTGAAAAAGCCAGGGCCCCCGTGGACCCCGCAAAGACGCCCAGGTCGCCTATGTCGCCGGCCATCAACACGACGGGTAGGATGGTCATGAGAAAAACGGCCATGAGTGTCGGCGACAGGTACGCCAATCCAACGAGCACCGCGGGGGCCTCGCCCCCGGCGCGATAGTACATCACGCAGAAGACGATGATCAGGATTGACAGCGACCCGGAACCGAATTCCGCCAGGAGATGCCATTCGCTGGATATGGCGGCCATGACGGGATTCACCGTCAGACACGACAACCCGAAGCAGCCCGCTATGGACAGGACCAACAAGTGCGGGGAGACAGCGTGCTTGGTCACTTCGGGGGATCACCCCCTGTAGACGTAGCCGCCGGGAATTCGCGCGCGAGTCGCAGCCTTACGCGCAGCCTCAGCGCCTCTCCCCCCGCAACGACCTCGACGGTCGCCCCGCTCTCCTCGAGAAGCCGCCTTCCGACCGAGAGCCCAAAACCGATGTGCGCGCCGTGGACCTCGAACGACGGATCGAATACCTCGCTCGGCCTGTGCTTCGGCACCTCCACGCCCGGGATGTCGAGCACGATCGATGCGTAGCCGGCGTCTTCGTCAGCCGACGCGGAGATACGCACGCCCCGTCCGCCCGGGGTCGCTCCCACCGCACTATCGGCAATGGCCTTCAGCCCTCGCCGTAGGATCTCCTTGTCCGCGAGAACCATCGGCATATCGATACAGTCTCCGTCGCCGGCAGCGGGTATAGGGAGTATTTCCGACAACCGCACGAAAGCCACTTTGGGCGTCCCGTGCTTAGCGAATGACAAGATCTGAGTCATGGTGTGCTCCATCTCATCAATAGCGCCTTCGCACGAACGGACAGAACCCGCGGCTGCGCCGGACATGGATTCCTGCGCCAGGTGGAGCAATCCCTTTATCGCTGTCAGGGGATTGCGTATTTCGTGCGCGGCGTAAGCCGCCAGTTTCCCGGCGGAGGCCATTCGCCTGGCCTCAAAGGTTTTATCCTCCATTCGCTTGCTGCCCGTTAGATTCTCGATGAAAACGACAGTACCTCTAGATTTGCCCGATTCATCCTTAATCGGGATGGACTGAATCATCCAGTACAGGGGGAGGTT
>JAHDPS010000348.1 GCA_018434225.1 Bacillota bacterium | reverse complement strand
GCACGCGGCGAGGCACCGTGATCACACCAATGTGTTTGACGACGGCGGAATCATTATGTTTCCATCGGGGCTAAGCCGGACGGGGCATAGAGGAGCGGAGCCGCATCACGCGCTGTACCTGTACCTTATGCATTCGCCTAGTATTTTTCGAGGAACCCGGCCGGGCTGATAACCTCCGGCCTCTCCAAATCCAACCCGTCAAAATCCCGGTCGCCCGTGATGAATACATCCACGTTCTCTGTGATTGCCGAGTACAAAACGGGATAATCCTTTTCGTCGCGTATTTCAAAAAGCCCCGGCTTTGGATGTTCGGGCGTGTAAACAAGCTCATAGGGAATCTGGCTTAATAACAAATCCACTGCTTCCATCTTATCCTTGAATTTGCGGCGCACGACGTTTAGCAATTCATCCACGATATAGGACGAGAGGACAAGATGATGTTCCGTCGCGATTTTGAAAACCAGCGCATTCATCTGTCGACTCGGAAAGAGCAACGCCGACATAAGGATATTGGTGTCAATCATTACGCGCATGGCGTTCCTCCCAGATCTCGCGGCGTACCTCTTTCACCATATCCACAACGTCCTGTTCCTTTTTCAGGCCCAGCCGCTCCGCTTCTCCCGCGAAAGCGGCCTGCGCGTTTTTCAGCGCGATCATGGCGGCGTTTTCCATGATAATACGCCCGTTTTCCTCAATGAAGATAACCTTGTCGCCGTCCTTTACGCCCAACCTTTTACGTATCTCAACGGGAATTGTGATTTGCCCGCGCGTTGTGATTTTTGCAAGCTCCATAACAATGCTCCTTTCCGCATTGCATTGAAATCAATGCGTTCCTTGAATACATCATATGCTGTTTTCTCATAAAACACAACCGCTTCGGTTCAGAGAGTCTCGCGATAAAGGATACAGGCCCTGCTTTTTCAGGAGTTCCTCGTGCGCGCCGTACGGGTTTGTTGGCGACAAGCGCGTTAATCGCGGCAGCGGGCCTGTTTTGCCGCCCATTCGATCTCCTCTTGCGTCGCGAGATACACATCCTGAAACACCATGGAAACGCGGGACAATAGCCTTTCGTAATATCGCCGCGCTCATGATTTGTGAAGCGGTCTTTGGCACTCGAACGATTCGCGTATGCGCCCGATATCGTATCCGGCCCCTAAAAGGGTGATAAGCTTAACCCTGGCCTTGGTAGTGGATAGACCGTCGGCGAATATTACTCCCATATCGTGGAGGTGGGTTTCGGAACCCTCGTACCCGTAAGTGCGGTGGAGCAGCCTCCCGGCGAAGCAACGAGAGGTGAGGATAACCGGCGCCCCGCTGTCGAGCACCCTTCGAATGCCCGGGATCATGGCCGGGGGCACGTGTCCTCCCCCAAGGCCCTGAATCACGACCCCGTCCGGGCGCGTCGCCAGCACCGCTTCAAGCAGAGATGAATCCGAGCCCATGCAGGTGAATACGACTTCCACCCGCGAGTCCAGCCTCGTGACGGGGTATTTCTCCAGGATCACCGGTTTCCTCAGCCAGATTACCCGATCCTCCTCAACAGCGCCGAGAGGTCCCGCTTCAAGGCTCTTAAACGCATCAAGGTGCTGTGTATGGGTCTTAATAACGTCCCTCGCCGCATGGATCTGGGAGCAGAAGACCACCAGCGCACCCGCGCCCGATGATTCATCATCGGCGGCTGTAATGACAGCGTCCTTCAGGTTTCGCGGCCCATCCCCTCCCACCACTGAATGATGCCTTTGCGCACCGGTGACGACGGTCGCTATCCGGGGCGCCACGATAAGGTCCAGGAAGTACGCCGTCTCCTCCAATGTGTCGGTCCCGTGACTTATCACGACACCGTCGTAATCCGCCGATAAAGCCTCAATCTCATGGGCCAGATCCAGGATGTCCTGGGGGCGCAACCACGGACTCGGGACCTGTTTCCAGGTCCCCACAGTCAGCGATATCCCGCGATCGATGCCCGTGGCAGCAGCCGCAAGCCGCTCCGCGTCGAGAGCTGGAACAGCCAATCCCGAATCGCCTGTCTCCATAGATATTGTGCCACCCATGGCGATCAATCTGATCCGTTTCAAGACACGGGTCACCTCCGAGCATCCCGAAGGCTAATCGGCGGATCGCCCGGCCAGGACAGCACGGCGTCCTCCACCAGGATCCTCCCCGGTGGAATCACTGGCTGCGCCGGCCATCCAAGCGCGACGTATGTTCGCAACACCAGGTGTTCGGGCAGACCGAACGCACTATTGAGCAGATCGATTTCCCGGGCGGTGAACGTGGACCAGACCGCCCCCAGACCAAGCGCGTGAGCCGTGAGCAGCAGGTTCTGGACCGCGGCGCCGCAGTCCAGTAGGCGGTTTCTCTCCGGAATGCTGACCCCGAAGAAATCGTACGCCCTGGTGTCTTGAAGCACCAAGATCTTGGCGCGGTGGCCCTGGA
This sequence comes from Bacillota bacterium, assembly GCA_018434225.1. Taxonomy (GTDB): domain Bacteria; phylum Bacillota; class Sulfobacillia; order JABLXB01; family JABLXB01; genus SM1-B181. The sequence continues at coordinate 11,964 of JAHDPS010000348.1, read as the reverse complement.
ATTCGGGACAGGAGAACAGTTTGGGATCGCTCCCGTGATCGAGGACGATGAAGCGGAGGGTCTGCAGGTTGCACGCGTGCGGAGCCCAAAGCGCGGCCTCGATGACCTTTCGTATCATCCACTGAGGCACGTCTTCGCTCGTCCAGTGTCGTATGGAACGGCGCTGTCGCAGGAGTTCACCCACCAGAGACTGCTCCGTTTGGGAAAAGCGCCGGGGCTCCTCGCAGTCAATCGCGGGCTTGCCGCCGTCCGCCAGAGTGTCGGCCAGTTTGAGGAGGGTCTTCGCCCACCGTATGTCGGGAAGATCGCCATCGAAGCCACGCGCGTCCCAGACCTCCAACAGCAATCGCACAATCCTGCCCGGGTCCGGCCGGGGCTCGGCCTTCCCCGCCATAATCGAATACACCACATGCTCCAATGTGTGATGCGTGCGTTCGCGAATGATGGAGCGAAGCAGATCGGGATCCAATCTCATCAGGTTATCTCGTGAAAAGCGATCCTCGGTCAACACGCATCCCCCTTCCCCAAATAGTCTAGGACCAAGCAAGCGTAAACGCGGGCGGCGTCCACCGTCCGATCCACGGATGCCATGTCCATGTCGGTGTGGGCGAAGGAGTCCTCGCCCGGGCCATAATTGCACGTCGGGATACCTACGTGGTTGAGATATCCCTGGTCGAAAGCGGATGAACTGAATGTCAGTGGAGGCTCTATCCCAAGAGCCGTCCTGCTCGCGCGAACGATCTCGGAAACCACCGGGGTGTCCGAGTCCACCAGAGACGGGTACATGAACGCGCCCCTCTCGACGCGTACCCTTATGGGTTTGCCGCTGTGTGGGTCACTCATACCGTCCACTTCCGACACGGCCTCGACAACGTCCTGGAAGGCTTCCTCGGGATCCTCCCCCGGCAGGAGACGGCGATCCAGGACCATCTCACAGCGCTCCTGCACCGTGTGCGTGGACTCCGGCCAGCTCCTGATGCTCGTGAAGGTCAGCGAGGGCCGTCCGAGCCTCGGGTGCTCCCCTTCGAGGGGGAGAGCGAGGAGTCTTTCCACGACCCTGGCGCAACCTATGATGGCATTCGCACCCTCCGCGGGATTGCTCGAATGGCAGGCCTTTCCCTCCACCACCACGCGAATGTCCAGGCGCCCCCTGTTTCCGAGGCTTATCTGGTTCGACGATCCACAAAGCACAGCCATGTCGGCCTTGACTCCGGACGTCTCGACAACATGCCGGATCGCGTCGTGTCTTCCGGATTCGCCCGAGGTGCAACACACGAACCACAGCAGCCCGTCGATCGGCTCCCCGCATCGCACAACGCCCTTCACCGCCGAAAGCATCGCCGCAAGGGTCGCCTTCTGCTCGCTTGCGCCGCGCCCGACGACCGCTTCCCCCGGGAGCCCGTATGGACGGCCGTCCACGACGCGACTCTCGTAGGGATCCCGCATGGTGTTCGCCGGCTGGTTCATCGCGTTGCCTATCAGCATCAGGCTCTTCCCGCTCAGCCCCGAGCCGTATCGCGCGATGAGATTGCCCATCGAATCCAGCGTGACATCCAACCCACACCCCTTGAGAAAGGGCGCGACAGTATCCTTCACGAACGCCCTGACCAGAGGCTCCTCTTCGAGAAGGGGCGTCTGCGGGCTCGGCACTCGCACGAGGTCGATCAGGAGGGCCTTCACTTCATCAGCCCGCACGAATTTCCGAACAATGGATCTCAGATCCCTTTCACGGCAACGCACATCCATCTACCCCTCTAAAGTCCCAGGTAAGCCGCACGTACGTGCGGGTCATGCAACAGATCGCTCCCCCCGCCTTCCATGACGACCCGACCGTTCTCGAGCACAAAAGCCCTATCCGCCAGTTGCAGAGCTATCTGGGTATTCTGTTCCACCAGGAGCACAGTGACCCCCCTGCGACGGATCTCCTGGATCGTCTCAAATACCAGATCCACGATCTTCGGGGCTAGACCCAGAGACGGTTCATCCAGCATGAGAATTCTAGGGCGGCCCATGAGGCCCCGCGCAATGGCGACCATCTGCTGCTCACCACCGCTCAGAGTTCCAGCGACTTGATTCCGCCGTTCCTTCACGATCGGGAACAAGTCCATCACGACGGATATCTGCTCCGCGCGGCAGGTCTTCGCCCTCGTCGTCAGCGACCCCATTATGAGATTCTCGTACACCGTCAGATGGGGAAACAGGCGACGGCCCTCGGGGACGTGAGCGACACCCCTGGCGACTATCTGATGGGGTTTAAGGGACGAAATCTCCTCGGAATCCAGTGTGACGCTGCCGCCCTTGAGCGGGACTATGCCCGAAATCGCTTTGAGGGTGGTCGTCTTGCCGGCACCGTTCGAACCCACGACTGCGACGAGCTCTCCGTCGTCAACGTTGAGCGACACATCCCACAGCGCCTGCACCTCGCCGTAGACTACGTCAACACGGTTAAGACGCAGCATGGCTCTCACCAAGGTAAGCCCTGACGGCTTCCTCGTTATTGACGATATCGGAGGGCGAACCCTCGGCTATTTTTCGACCGTAGTGCAGGACGATAATACGGTCCGAAAGGCTCATGATCGCCCTCATCACGTGCTCAACCATGACAACTGAGACTCCCCTGTCTCGAATCGATCCTATGAGTCCGACCGCCTTCTCTGTCTCGGCGGGGTTCAGTCCGGCAATCACCTCATCGAGGAGCAGTACCTTCGGTTTCAACGCAAGCGCTCGGGCCACTTCCAGGCGCTTCCTGCCCGCGAGTGTGAGTTGCCCCGCCAGGCGGCCGGCAACCTCCGCAAGCCCGGTGAACTCGATGGTCTCCATCGCTCGCTCCTCCGCTTCCTTGCGCTGGAGCGTCCCCAGGTGAGCGTATGCCCCAACCATTACGTTCTCCAGCACAGTGAGATTGCTCAGCGGCTGGACAATCTGGAACGTCCGGACCAGGCCACGCCTGGCTATGGCGTTCGGCTCCAGCCCCGCGATCGAGCCGCCGTCCAATGTGATGTCCCCTTTATACTTGACGAAACCTGAAATCGCGGATAGAAAGGTGGTCTTGCCCGCGCCGTTCGGGCCGATTAACCCCACGATCTGGCCGCGGTCGACGCGGAGGTTCGCATGGTCAACCGCTGTTAGACCACCGAACCTGACGGTTACGCTACTCGCGTCCAACAATGCAGTCAAGCGCGGACACCCCCTTGCGGACAATCCGGCGAAAGGCCTTTCCAATTGCTCCCGATACCCCGTTGGGCATGAACATTGGGACCAGGATCAGCATCGCGCCGTAAGCGAACAGATGAGCACCTCCGAAATAGTTCCTGAACAACTCGCCTATGGCCGTCACGATGAGCGCACCGCCATAGGAACCAAGAGCCGTTCCCGCGCCCCCCACTGTAACCACCAGGATCATGGTCGAGTTCACCGGCAGCCCGAACATGATGTCGGGATCGATGTAGCACATGTAGTAAACATAGAAGGCCCCCGCCAGACCGGCGAAAAAGGCGCTCATGCACAGTGCCAGCATCTTTAGCCTTTTCGTACTGATCCCGAGCGCTTCGCTGGCGTCATGGCTTTCCCTGACTGCCTGGAAATAGAGGCCCGGCTTAGACCTCTCGAGCACGAGGATGAGCAAGGTGACGGCCGCGGCCAGGAAAGCTATCAGGAAATAGAAAGGCGTCCTGTCCATGTACACAGGGGGCAACAAGATGCCCGACGGACCCCCCGTGATGTTCTTCAGATTGAGCGCCAGCAACCTGGCAATCTCGGACGCGGCGAAGGTGGCGTTGACGAAGTAGGCCCCTCGCAAGTGAAAGGTCAACGCGCCAAAGGGCCACGCGGCCACGACGGCCGCGATCCCCCCCGCGACCAGCCCCGCCCACATGGACCATCCTTTGTTGGCCATGAGGAGGGCCGCCGCATACGCCCCGACTCCGTAGAAAATGGAGTTGCCGAACGACACTTGCCCCGCGTATCCCCCGATGATATTCCAACTCTGGCCGAGTACCACCCACAAGAGATAGAGTATGGCCAGGTGGAACAGGTACGGGTTATTCCTGATAATCGGATACGCCGCGAACGGAGCGGCTACCATGAGAAACGGGGCCAGCCTCGCAATCGCCGCCTGTCTAGTGATGTTGGCATTATACACGGGTCTTCCCCACCAATCCAGCCGGTCTGAACAGCAGCACCAGCACGAAGGCTACGAGCCCGAAGACCTCCTGATAGCCGGGGGACACGTAATAGGCCGCCAGGGTCTCCACTATCGCCAGCATAACCCCGCCGAGCACGGCCCCCGTCACGCTGCCCATCCCCCCGAGGACTACGATAATGAACGCCTTCGAGGAAAATGGCGCTCCGACATCGGGGAATACGTAGAAGGTGGGCAACAGGAGCATTCCCGCCGCTCCCGCCAGGCTGGATCCGATCCCGTAAGCGACCTGGGAGATCAAGTCCACGTTGACCCCCATAAGCCGGGCGGCTTCCCTATCCTGACTGAGAGCCCTTATCTGGAACCCGACATCTGTACGCGTCATGAAGTAGTATAGGAGTCCGGTGAGAACCAGGGAAATGCCGAACATGATCGCGTGGGGCACACTGATCAACACCCCCGCGACATGAGCGGTCTTGCTGGACACATCGGTCAGCACCGCCCTGTAGTTCGAGGTGAACAGGAGCCTCGCGGTGCTCGACAGGAGAAGGCCGAGCCCGAGGGTCACGAGAACCTGGTTTCTCATTGGACTGTTCTCTATCGGCTTGAGAATGAATCTCATTACGAGCATGCCGAACACGAACATGATCGGGATACCCAGCACGAGCGAGACGTATGGATGCACCCCCCACAGGACGTACATCCAATATCCCAGGTACATACCTATCATCAGGGTCTGACCGTGGCTCAAATTGAGTATTCGGAGTACGCCGTAAATCAGCGTCAACCCCACGCCTATCAGGGCATACACGCCGCCAAGGAGCAGGCCGAAAACCAGGGTCTGGACCAATCTCAGCATCCGTCCATCAACTCCGCGAAATGCGGGGCCCCGGCGCAGGTGCACGTACCGGCGCCGGGGCCGGCAATATGTCGTTCACGGCTCTCGATACGTCCCTACTTTCGCTCGTTCCACGCAGGCACAGGATATACGTATTTGGCGGCGGCCGCTTCCGCCGGCCATACTGTTGGGAGCTTTCCATCGAGCCACTGGACCATGACGCCCATCGGCTTATTCTGGTTGGTGTAGCCGTTGAAGTCTTCGAACTTGACCCTGCCGTACACCGTCTTCAGGTCGGTTGCCTTGAGCGCGTTCGCAATGTCTTCGGGCTTCAGGGACACGGCCCTTTCGAGAGCGTCTTTGGCCACGTAAATGGCGGCGTACCCGGCCGCCGCGTGATATGTGGGGGCGGTGCCGAACTTATCCGTCCATTTCTTGACGAACTCGGGAATGCCCGCATACTTCATGTCTGGCTGCCAGATGCTCGCGCTGGCCACATAGGCGGACGCGTTACCCGCCTGGGTCACGAATTCGGGCAGCACAAAGCCGGCGCCGGCTCCTATGAACATCTTCGGGCTGATATCGAGTTCCTTCGCTTGCCTGACGATCAGGACGGCGTCTGTTAGATACGCCACTGGAATAATGATGTCTGGGTGCGCCTCTTTGATGCGGCTCAAAATCGGCTTGAAATCAACGGAACCGGGCATGAACGAATCCGAGAAGGCGACCTTGACACCGTTCTGCTTCGCCCAGGACTCCACGATCTTGATGCTGTCTTGCCCAAACACACTGTTCTCGTATATGAGCGCAATCGACTCGGGTTTGGCTATTTTCTCCATGAAGCTTATGGGACCATCCATGGCCATGCTGGAGCACTCACTGAATCGGAACACGCATTTCCAGCCCTGCTGGGTCACGCGGTCCGCGGAGGCCACGTCAACAACGTACGGCATACTGTTCTTCTGCGCGACCTGGGCGATCGCGTACGCCGTTGACGATGCGTAACCGCCGAGGAGCATGGACACCTTATCGGTGGTGATCATGTTCTCCGCGGAAGCCATCGCGGCCTCGGGTTTCCCCTGGTGATCCACGATAACTAGTTCCAGTTTCTTGCCCTTCACGCCGCCTGCGTTGTTGATTTCCTCTTCGGCCATTCTGTATGCCTTCTGAAGGATTTCTCCGAAATTGGCCTGGGCCCCGGTGAGCGGGATTGGAACGCCGATCTTGATAGTCTGCGACTCCTTGCTACCGCAACCTACCAGCGTGAAGCAGCATAGGGCGATCATTACGACGAGAGCGGAAAGACGCTTCAGCATGGGCGTTTCTTCCTTTCCTGTTGTTTTTGGCGCAAATTGATGGTTCGAGCACTACCGGAACTACGGACCCTTTGTCACTCTCCCTTCCACTCGCGCGACCACACTGGTTTAACGACCCATACCAGCCGCTGCCGTCTTGATAGCGTACTCCAGGTGTTGTCGTGTGAGATTGCCCGCTGTCTCTGCGTCCCGACGTCTCACCGCATCGGTGATCGCGCGGTGCGTTCGTATGGCGTCCCGCCCCTGCACCTTGAGACAAGTCAGGCTCGATTTGCGGACATACTCGGCGTACGTGGCCAAGAGATCCCCGAGGCGCTTGTTTCCGGAACTTCTGCTGAGCGCCACGGTCCAATTCGTATGGCACTCCACCATCTTTTCCTCGTCTCCGGCCTCGATCGCGTGCTCCAACCGGTTCACCAACGCCTCCAGATTCTCGAGCTCCTCCGTCGTTATGCGTTCGGCCGCCATGGAGGCGGCGCCGGGTTCCAGCAGTAAACGGATCTCGAATATCTCCATGAAGTCCTCGACTGAAAGCCCCACGATTTCCACACCGTTCCTCGGGAGCCTCTTTATCAGTCCCTCACCCTCGAGTCTCCGGAAGGCTTCCCTCACGGGCGTCCTGCTGAGGTTGGCCGCCGCGGCGACCTCGTCCTCCGAGAGCCTTTCTCCCTTCTGAATGTCTCCGCGTATTATAGCGGACCGGAGGTGCTCGAACACCAAATCCCCCGCTCGAGTTCTAGATATTTCAACTGCCTCGCCTAGATCGTCAAACACCCGGGAGGAATCACTTCCCGTTGGGTCCATTACGCGCCCTCCTACGAATACCGAATTACGTATACTGTATTCGGTATTCGCAAGGACACTTCTCCGCCGCATCAATGATTCCTCCTCAGATTTGGCGACTTTCGCTTAGCATGCGGGTAGAGCACTGGGATGGTGCGGAAAATCAAGAATGAATAGCGAGAATATGGGGATATTTGCCCTCTTTATTGCGATTTTTTGCTATAGGGAATGTATATCATGTGATGGGCATCGTTTTTAACGAGAGACGACGTTCCAAATAAAGAGGAGTTAAATTTCGACTATGGATACAACGAAGGCCGCCCCATGATAGGTGGCCTTCGTTTATATCGTAGTTTGTCGTTTTCAATTTATGGTGCCGAAGGCGGGATTTGAACCCGCACAGGCGTACGCCTACGGCGCCCTGAACACCGCGTGTCTGCCATTTCCACCACTTCGGCACGATGCAACACTTATATTAGCACGTCAGCCAGCCACTTTCAATAGCAGTTCGCCCGTCTGTGATCGCTCGTCGTCGTGCAGTTCGCCGGTTATCTGCAAACCTCCACAACAGCTACCGGCTGCCTCGGTCCCGCGCGAGCGTCGGCGGATTTCACGGCCTCCCAGCCGACCTGTGGCTAGATTCCACGGGGTTTTGAGCACGACCGTCGGTAGATGTCACGGTCTCAGGAGCTCACCCGTCGCCAGAGATCGCAGTTGGTTACAGAAACTTGTCGGTGGGCGCCACGCCACCAAGCGTTGCTGGAATAGAGCCGTCCGCAGAACCCACAGATCGGGCACGGAACCTGCCTACCGTATGTGCGGATATTACGTCTGCGGGTCCGCCGACAGATCATGGCCGACAGACCATTAAGGATCATTGGATCGGCCAGTTCCTTTCCCAAAGATACCCGGGCTGTGGAACCTCTGACGGAGAGCATGAGACAGCCGCGTAACGGCGGACCCGCGTGCAGGAGCAGCATATTATCGGCGGACCCGCGTGCCGCAGCATGAAAGGCGGAGATGCGGTTCAGTAGCCCCTGCGCTTGTCCACTACGTCGATCAGGTCTTCGCCGGCCACCCACCGCCTGAGGTTTTCGGCCAGGTGCTCCGCCAGTGCCGTGCGATGGTCCGGCCTGCTCCCAGCCACGTGCGGGGTTATTATCAGGTTGTCGAGTTCCCAGAGGGGATTGTCGGGCGGTAGGGGTTCCTCTCTGAACACGTCAAACGCGGCCCCACCGAGATCCCCATCGCGCAACGCTCCAGCAAGGGCATCTTCGTCGACTATACCACCCCTGGATACGTTGATGAGGTGCGCCCCGTGTTTCATCGCCGAGATCTCCCGCTCCCCTATGAGATTACGAGTGCCCGGTGTCAAGGGGAGACAGATCACTACATAGTCCGAGGCGGCCAGCGCTTCATGCAGGTGGCCCACACCGCACACTCGATCGGGACAAGATGTGCGGCCACATTCCCGGGGCGCGGCAGGCGTCGCCTGGGACTCATCACTATTGTGGGCGGCCGGTTTCAGGCACCCGCCGGTGTCGCCACCCACCGGCGCCGCGCTTGACTCAGCGCGGTTGCGGACGGCCAGCACTCTCATGCCAAGTGCGCGGGCTCTCGCCGCGACCTGCCGCCCGATGGCGCCATACCCGATGATGCCAATAGTGCGGCCCTCGACCAGCGGCGACGTGTAACGCCGCCACGACCTGCTCAGCCTGTCCCGCTGATAAGCGTGGATGTTCTTCGCGAGGGCGAACAGCATCGCGAGAGCGTGCTCGGCTACAGGCACCGCGTGCACCGTGCGAGAACTCGTGACTATGATGTCGGATTCCACGACCTCGGGTATCAATACGTGCTCGACCCCGGTCGAGCCCACGTGAATCCACTTCAGGTCAGTCGCCGCTCGCACTATGTCCTCGTCGAGGTCGACGCCCCCCCAGGCGGAGAACAACACCTCGGCGCAGCACAGCGCGGAAATCAGCTCGTCTCGATTGCCTGCGCACACCAAAGCCGTACCCGGGACCGCCCGCCCAATGATCTGGGACTGATCCCCCGTAAGAGGACGCGTGGCGACCACTTTAGTGAGTCGGCGCCTTCTTGTGGGGTCGTTACCGAGTCCCGTCGAATCCGCTTCCAAGTTGAACATCGCAAAACACCCCCGGACGCGTCAATCGCTCCGATCGTTCGTGCGCAGATATCGGGGATATCGCGGGTAGAAGAGCCGGTACACCTTCTTGTCCCGAGTCACCATTTCGATGAACCGCCTCGTCTCGGCGAATCGTATATCCTCCACGTCCAGCCGGGGCTTCCCGCTGACCTCCAGCCACTCCGCCACGTTCTTGAGACCGGCGTTGTACGCGGCAAGGGCAGTGGCTGGATCCCCGTCGAACTGGTCAAACAAGTACCTGAGGTAGAAAGCGCCGATCCGTATATTTGTCTCCGGATCCATTAGACGATCGGGGAGCGCCGGATCTGGGAGCGTCATACCCAATCGCGACGCAGCCCACGAACCCGTCCTGGGCATTATCTGCATCAGCCCGCGCGCGCCGGCCGGGGATATCGCTCGTGGGTCGAACCTGCTTTCAACGCGGATGACCGCATACAGCAGGAGCGGATCGAGATTGAACTCCCTGGAGCTTCTGTCCACCGGCTCCCTGAACTTGATGGGATAGAACGCACGCACCGTCGACACGAGACCAAGAAGAAGGATGATTAGCAAAAGGGCATGCCAGGCAGCACGGATCACCTTGCGAGTCAGAAGGCAAATGAACAATGGCACCACTCCAGGCCGGGCGGGAACGGACCGCGTCGCGGATGTTCCGTACCATCCCGTAATACCTTCATTCAATAGGCATATTCAGTCTATCTGGGGGTCTTCCCTGCATACCGCAAAATAGTGGAGGTCCAAAGATCCATGACCGCGCGTTCCAGATCATCAACTGAGCCGGAGTTATCTATGATCGCGACCGGAAGGTCAGTGGTCTTTCGTCCCATGGCCTGCGCCCTTATGCGCTTCATGGCTGTTTCCTCGGAGAACCTATCGCGCTTCATCAGCCTGGCGGCCTGAATCTCCGGAGCGACCCTGACCAGCCATACGATGTCCACGAGCGAGTCCATGCCGGCCTCCAGCAACAAGGCGGCATCCACGACTACCGCCGGGGGAGGCCCTTCAGCCCTCACCCGCGCCTCCTGGATCCTGTCCTCCACAACGCGGCGTATGTGTGGGTGCGTCAGCTCGTTCAATCTCCTCAAGGCGGCCTGTTTCGAGAAGGCCAACGCCCCGAGTTTCTGCCTGTCAATGCCGCCGTCTGAACGCAGGACGCCATCCCCGAACTCACGGCGGATGGCATCCCACGCCGGGCGCCCCGGCTCGACGATCTCCCGTCCTATGACGTCGGCGTCGATGATCTCGGCACCAAGGCCCCTTAGAATCCCCGAGACAGTCGATTTACCGCTAGCTATCCCGCCCGTAAGACCAATGACAACCATCTCAGCCCCTCGGCCTCCTCAAACAGGCAGGTGGCACGCCACGGTATGCCCCCCTCCCGCTTCGCGCAGTTCGGGCTCTATCTCCGAACACACCTTCATCGCATAGCCGCACCTGGTCCTGAACCTGCAACCACTCGGCGGGTTAATCGGACTCGGCACGTCGCCCTGCAGCACGACCCGGTGCCTCTCCGCCTCAACGGCCGGATCGGGTATCGGAATGGCCGACAGCAACGCCCTGGTGTACGGGTGAAGCGGCCTATCGTACAACTCCAGGCTGGGAGCCAGTTCCACGATCTTGCCTAGATACATGACGGCCACCCTGTTCGAAAGATGCTTCACCATGGACAGGTCGTGCGCTATGAATAGGTACGTAATCCCCATGCGTTCCTGGAGATCCTGAAGCATGTTGATTATCTGCGCCTGAATGGACACGTCCAGTGCGGAGATGGGTTCGTCGCAGACGATCAGCTCCGGCTCGACAGCGAGCGCCCTGGCAAGCCCTATCCTCTGCCTTTGCCCGCCGCTGAACTCGTGCGCGAACCTGGTGGCGTGCTCGGGGTTCAACCTGACGAGCTCGAGGAGTTCGAGTACGCGCTCTCTCCGCTCGGAGTTGGACGCAATGCGGTGAACCTCCATGGGCTCGCCTATGATCTCCTCTACCGTCATCCTGGGATTCAGTGAAGCGTACGGGTCTTGAAATATCATCTGCATCCTTCGCCTGAAAGGAAACATCCGCGTCTCACTGATATGGGTGATGTCGCTGCCACCGAAGACGATGGAGCCGGCCGTAGGTTCGTATATCCTCACGACCAGGCGCCCCGTGGTGGTCTTGCCGCAGCCGCTCTCGCCAACCAGGCCCAGGGTTTCCCCCTTAATGATGTGGAACGAGATACCGTCAACCGCCTTGACCGCCCCGCGACTCCCACCCAGAAGCCCCGCGTGGATGGAGAAGTGCTTCTTCAGGTCCTTCACCTCAAGGGCTACGCCCGTGTCGCCGCTTCGCTCGCCCTTACCGGCTTGCCCGGCCATTGGCTCACCGCCCTTCTCCACTTGACTTCGGGAGCCATGGCGTGCTGTAGCCAACAGGCCACCTGGTGACCGTCGGAGACTGTCGTGGTCTCCGGTTCCATCCGGGTGCACACCTCCATAGCATGGTCGCACCTCTGCCAGAAAGCGCATCCCGCCGGCGGTTGAATTAGATCGGGTGGCTGGCCGTATATTGGGACGAGCCTCTTCCTCTCCCGCGAATCGAGGCGGGGCACCGCGGCCAGGAGGCCCCAGGTATAGGGATGCTTGGGGTTATGGTATATGTCCTCCACCGAGCCGCGCTCAATGATCTTCCCCGCGTACATCACCATCACGCGCTGCGCTATCCGGGCCACCACGCCCAGATCGTG
>JAHDPS010000222.1 GCA_018434225.1 Bacillota bacterium | reverse complement strand
TGTAGAATAACCCCCTGACGCCCACCATCTTGCCCAGGCCGCCGGCGACTGCGGCCGCGACGATCCGGAGTCCCCCAACCTCGTCGATGGCCAGTTGCATGGCCTGGGGCGTGGCGAGACTCCCGTGTTTCTGCGGGAACCTGCACAGGAACCTGGCGAGCCAGCTCGCCCTCACGCTCCTGGACACGACGGCCCTGCCCTGGCTGATGGCCACGGCGCTTTCGCACACGGCCACGGCGTCGCCGGGTTCGGCCACCCCGGCGACGTACCTGGCGACGACCTCGGCGATATCATCCTTATCGGAGATGAGGTGCGTTCTGAGCGGAATTCTCCAATACTGGGCCATGCAGGCCGCCCCTGTCCGACATGTCGCTTGACAGGCCATTCTATCACCCCGCGGATTCGCTTCTAAAGCTCGTGCTTCCCACATAAGGGTATTCGCGGGTGAAGTGCGGTGCTACGGTCGAGGGACTGCGCTCATGGATAACCTCATCACGAACATCAGGATCGGCGCCTCCCACGAACCGCCGCCCCACGGGCCCTGGTCCAGGGTGGTCCTGGAGTCCACTATACCCTTGACGCCGGTCATCGCCGGTGGCGGCGCCGAGGGCGGCGGCATCGCCAATGCCGGTGCGTTCGCCGTGCGCGTGCCCGGCGTGCGGCTGAACATGCCCGACTGTATCATCCCCGTGCATGATGGGTTGGTCGCCACAGTGTCCGCATCGAGCAGGGGAGAACTCACCCTACTGGAGATACTGCTGGAACACGCTGCGCCCGTATCCATCAGGCTGGACGAAGGGATGCCTTACCAGCTGGAGATCAGGTTCGACTCGAGAGGAGCATACTCGGTCCTGAAAGACAGGACGCTCGCTATTGACCCCGGGCACGGCGGACGGGACGCAGGGGGGCGAGGGCCCGTAAACCTCGTGGAAAAGGGCGTGACCCTGAATCTGGCCGAGTACTTGAGGCGCCTATGCTCGAGCCTGTCGATACCCCATTATCTCACGCGCGACTCCGACGTGGCTATGCCGCTCCGGTCGAGGGTGACGCGCGCCCTGGCCCGCTCGGCGGACGCCATCATCTCGATTCACACGGGAATTGAAAGGAACAGGGACATCCGTGGGACGCGGGTGCAATATGCGAATCCCAACGGCCGGGAAATGGCCGGGTTCGTGCTCGTGGAGATAGCGAGGAAGCTCAACCTGCCCGACAGGGGGGTGTCCAGCGTGGAGACGTCCGCCGGCCGGAACCCGTTCGCCCGCCTCCACGTCCCCGCGATCGAGGTCGAATTCGTGACCCTGAGCAACCCGGTGGACGAGGGGTTGGTCAGGAGCAGTACCTTCATGCATAGGGCAGCCCTGGCCATCCTGAACGGCATCAAGAACTACTATTGGCATTCGGCCGGGGACTGACCCACTTCCGGTTGACTCACTCGTACCACAGCGCTACCGCCGCAAATGCGCAGCCGCAGCGGATCACCTTGTGCTCGACGGCCTTAACCATGGCCGAATCTAGATCCAGACCTCGCCTATCGAACGATTCGCGCAGCATCTCTTCGAGTATCGCCTCCGTCTGATGTCGCGGGCAACAGCCCGAGTATTCCATTATCATCCCGAATGTATCGCGCGAAAGCCCCACGGCCACGCCGGCCGATATGATCTCGCCCTCGATCACGCTCGTCACGGCCCCGTACGCCACCGGGGCAAGTGAACCAGGGGCTATCGCCGGGACGGGCACGAGCCTGGCACCGGGGGGTATCACGCTGGAGACCTTCAACAGGTTCAGATTGCCGAGGCCCGCGTCTAGCAGGGCGGCGTCGAATGCGGTGAGCCTTGCTCCCCCCTCCGAGTGACCTGTCGCGAGGCTGAACGTGTTGGGAGTCGGTAGCATGGATAATGGGCCCCTTTCATTGGTTCTTCCGGCGCCGGCGACCCATAATACGCGAGAGAGTTCGTCCGCGACAGTTGTCTGGCGGAACCTCACCCGCTATAATAGTGAAAGGTGGCATTTATCACCAGGTATTATGAGTCGCTGCTATGCGGCGCGGCGCGCAGTGGACACGCCGCGCTAGGGAAGGATGGGGGCATTATGATCAGGACGCCGGTTTGTGATTTACTGGGGATCGAGTATCCCGTTTTCCAGGGCGGTATGGCGTATCTGGGCACCGGCGAGCTCGCGGGCGCCGTCTCAAAAGCCGGCGGACTGGGGATCGTCGGCGCAGGCAACGCGCCACCTTCCTGGGTCAAAGAACAGATAGGCAAGGTCAGGGCGATAACGGACAGGCCGTTCGGCGTGAATATCATGCTACTATCTCCATTCGTGCGCGACATAGTGGACCTGGTCGTGGCGGAGGGGGTGCCGGTGATAACCACGGGTGCGGGCAATCCGGGCCAGTTCATGCAGGAACTGAAAAGGGCGGGCATTACGGTCGTTCCCGTGGCATCCGCGGTGTCTCTCGCGAAACGGATGGAAAGAGCCGGCGCTGATGCGGTGATCGCCGAGGGCACAGAGTCCGGGGGACACATCGGCGAGACGACCACGATGGCGCTGGTGCCCCAGGTGGTGGACGCTGTTTCCATCCCCGTGATCGCGGCGGGCGGCATCGCCGACGGCAGGGGATTCGCGGCCGCGCTTGCGCTGGGAGCGCAAGCGATTCAGATGGGCACCAGGTTCGTCTGCGCGACCGAATGCGTGGCGCACCCGGCGTACAAGAAGGCGATCATCGAGGCCGGCGATAGGGGAACAATGGTCACCGGAGCGAGCACCGGACACCCCGTCAGGTCGCTGAAGACGCGGTTTTCCAGGGAATACGAGCGCCTGGAGGCATCCGGCGCCGGCGTCAAGGAGCTCGACGAAC
>JAHDPS010000159.1 GCA_018434225.1 Bacillota bacterium | reverse complement strand
TGTAGAGGCGCCTATCAAAAGAAATGGAGGAGGTGAACCCCTCCGCCCTCGGATCGACGCTCGATGTAAAACGGCCACCCCAGGCTTTCAACGTAACACCACCCTAGTCGCTTGCCACTCGGGCGCATGTCTTCGCCGCGGCGTGGCCCTCACCTGCCGGCGACGAGGTCACCCTCACGCTCGCCTTCGCGATAACTGAGGGCTGCGCCGCCGCGGACCTGTTCACGCTGGAGAATACCTTCGTGGGCAATCCCCATATATCGATGAATCCCTTCGATGCCTTGTGATCGAACGCGTCCCGCCTGTCGTACGTAGCCAGGTTATGGTCGTACATGGAGTATGGGGACTTCCGTCCGATCACCATGCACGATCCCTTGTGAAGCTTCACCTTAACCACGCCGGTAATCGTCTTCTGCGTTTCTGAGACGAACGCGTCCAGGGCCGCCTTGAGAGGCGAATACCAGAGGCCGAAGTACGTGATCTCCGCGTATTGCTTGTCGATCAGGCTCTTGAACTGGAGCACCTCTCTCGGCAGGTTGAACGCCTCCAGCTCGCGGTGGGCGTTTATCAGTATCAACGAACCCGGGCACTCGTATATCTCTCGGGATTTGATTCCAACCAGTCTGTTCTCGACCATGTCCAGCCTACCCACGCCATGTTTTCCGCCCAACTCGTTGAGGGCCTTTATGATCTCGACCGGGCCCAGGGTCTCCCCGTCTATCGATACCGGGTATCCCTCCTCGAAGCCGATCTCACAGTACTGGGGTTCATCGGGCGCACATCGAGGATCTGTGGTCCACTCGAAGGCGTCCGCGGGCGCCTCTTCCCAGGGGTCTTCTATACGCCCGCACTCGATGCTGCGCCCCCAGAGGTTCTGATCGATGCTGTACGGGCTCTTCTTGCTCACGGGCACGGGGATGCCGTGCCGGGCGGCGTAATCGATCTCGTCCTCCCTGGACATGGGCCATTCCCTTACAGGGGCTATGACCTTGACGGTGGGGTTCAGCGCGGACACGGAGACATCGAACCTTACCTGGTCGTTGCCTTTTCCCGTGCAACCGTGGGCGACGGCGAACGCGTCTTCCTTCTCCGCGACCTCCACGAGTATCTTCGCGATGAGCGGCCGGGATAGCGCCGCGCTCAACGGGTACTTCCCCCCATATAAGGCCTTGGCCCTCAGGGCCGGAAAGGCGAAGGACTTCATGAACTCCTCTTTGGCGTCCACGGTGTAGCACTTTGAGGCTCCGATAGCAAGCGCCTTTTTCTCGATGAAGTCGAGGTCCCTGCCCTCCCCTACGTCCGCCGTGAGCGCAATGACCTCGGCGTTGTATTTCTCCTGAAGCCATTTTATGGCCACAGATGTATCCAAACCCCCGGAATAAGCCATGACGACCTTTTTCACCCGGATCCCTCCCAGTTCGAATCGGCATAATTATACGCTACTATGACTTAATATGCAACATGTATCCCAAACATGGTTGCCCCCTCGGGGGCTCTGGCGACCGCACATACCGGGCCGGTTCGACGAATTGGATATTAATGTAGGCGTTAGGTAACAAGAGGCAAGGTAGGAAACTACTCGAACGCTGGAGAAATAATTCACATCTTGGAACAAGCTGCCTGATCGCGCGTCAATACGCGGTGGGGGTCTCAAGGAGGTACGCGCTAAAATTGGTGAAGAAATCGCTTACGATGTGTCTCGCTGTAGTAATCGCGCTTTACCTATCTGCCGGAGTGGCGGCCGCTGAAAGCGTCGTCGTCAATCAGCCCAAGGTCAACCTGCGCTCCGGACCGGGGACGTCTTTCCCAAAGACCGGTCAGGTCGCGGCGGGGACCCGGTTCGAGTTGATTGGGACGCAGGGCGATTGGTCGAAGATCCGCCTGCCCGATGGGGGCGAGGCCTGGATCTATTCGCAGCTGGTGGACCGCGAATTCGGCCCCAACACATTATTCGTGGTAACTGTGAGTAAAGCCAATCTGCGAAAGGGGCCCAGCACATCTGAGGCCCTCCTGGGCTCGGTCACGAAAGGGACTAGCCTCCCAGCTCTAGGGGTCAGAGGGAAATGGGTGAGGGTCTCCTGGTCCGGCAGGGAGGTCTGGATTTCAGGGGATCTGGGCGCCATCAAGACGCTGGATATCGCGGACCTGGATGTTGGAGAGGTGCCGCGGGGCGCGGAGGCGGTCCGCACCGCCGTCCTGAGAAATTCTAGGGCGAGCTGGTCTTCGGCCGTCGCCACGGTCAAAGCGGGAACCGCCTTGAAATACCTCGGCAGCAGCGAGGGCTGGGTACAGGTGAGCTGGAACGGAAAGACGGGATGGGTGGAAGGCAAGAACATTAAGTTATACAACCACGTTCCTTTCGCCAAGTCGGTGAACTACACAATCACCGAAAATGAATGGAGTGTGGCCGGGCAGACGATCTACAAGGTAAAAGGCTCCTTCGTCAATCTGCGGTCCGGGCCGGGGACGAACCACAAGAAGATCGGTACGCTTCCGGGCGGCCGCCAGTTCAAGGTGCTCGAAACGAAAGCGGGTTGGTATCGCCTGGTAACCGAGAAGGGCGAAACCGGGTGGATAACGTCATCGCTCGCATCAGTAGCGTACAGCCCTCAGGTCAGGCTCGTTTCAGTCAAGGCTGAATCTCCCCACCGCAAACAGGTGGTTGTCGAGGGATCTTTCGGTCAACCAGTAGTCAAAGCGGTAAACGGCGGCAAGACCATCGCCGCGTGGTTCCAGAATCCGGGATCGAGCGCGGCAAGGGTGGACGTGAACACGTTCGATATCGGCGGCCTTTCGGTGAACGACAACGGGATGAGGCTGGATCTGAGCGAGAAAGCAAATGTCCGCGTGACTCAAGCGGCGCCCGGAAGGATCACCGTCTCGATCGAAACCTGCGTGACCGGCGTTTCCATCCGAAAGGACGGTAACAGGGAGACAGTGTGCGTTGCCACGATCGGCTACGCGGAGCCATCTATCAAGGCGCGCCAGGACAACCCGGGGATCGATCTGATCATGACGGGGGCGATACTGGACGGCAAGTGCGCGGGATCCGGTAGCATGGTACGAGGCGCGCGCGCGTCTGGCAATGCCCAGGGTGTTACCGTTTCAATCGACGCGCCGGATTGGAAGAGGCACATCGTGTACCGCGGCGAGGAGGGCTTCATCATCGAATTCCTCGAGCCGGGGCTCCAGGGCAAGACGATCGTGCTGGATCCCGGGCACGGCGGGCGGGATCCGGGGGCGATAGGTCCCCAGGGTCTGTACGAGAAGCAGCCCAACCTGAAGATCGCGCTGGCTCTGAAGCCGTTGCTGGAGAAGGCGGGCGCGAAGGTTGTTCTCACCCGCTCCGATGACTCGACTCCCTCAGTTCCATCGGGTGACCCAAATGGCGATCACTATGGGGATCTCGCCTCTCGCGTGGCCATGGCTGAATTGTCGAAGGCGGATCTATTCCTCTCAATCCACAATAACGCGAATACGGACAGGTCGAAGTCGGGTTCGACCATGTATTACGCCTCCAGCTCTCCCAATGCATTGGCGGCCAGGGCGTTCTCTGAAGCGGTGCAGGCCGAACTGGGCAAGTCCCTTGGCAGGGTGGATAACGGGGTACGCACGGCGGAGCATTTTGTGTCGCGAACATGCCACGTTCCGGCCGCAATCTCGGAAGTGGTCTTCATAAGCAATCCGGAAGAAGAAGCCCTCCTCATGAGGGATGACTTCTGCAGGGAGGCCGCCCGGGCTCTGTTCAACGGGCTGAAGAAGTATTACGAGTAGGCCGCGCTGAGGGTGGGTCACGCGGGGACCATTCAGCCCGCGTGACCCCCGCTGTAGGTGGCCACGACGGTCATGGCCCCGGTCACGCGGTCGCCGGGCTTAACGTTGAACCGCGCGCTTTCATCGTAGATCACCAGGTCTACCTGGGATCCGCGTTCTATGAAAGATACTTTGTCTCCCGCGGCGACTAGATCCCCCTGTTTCACGAAACACCTTATTTTGTTGACGAACTTGTCGGCTATCTCCACCAGCACTATCTTAGGGCATCCCTCCGGGCCGCCTTCCAGGAATACTGTGTTTCTCTCGTTGACCAGTCTGTATTTGTGCGCGAACAGGTCTATTACCCTTCGGAGGTAGGTCAACCTGATGTACTCCCACATGTCCACCATGGGCAGGTTCACGGTCGCATGAGTGGGGATCACGCGTGTGACGAGCCCGGAAACCGGAGCGTAGTTGAAGTGGACGTCCAGCGGGCACATGTATATGCCCATCACCCACCCGTCACCTGAATACTCCTCGTCCCCCTTGCCGATCTCGGATATGGGGATTTCTTCGCCCAGCTTCTCGCTCACGACCTTACCCTGTTTGAAAGGCTTGATGTAGACCACCATCCCGTCCGCGGGGGCCAGGATGTCGCCGGGGCGTACGGAGGGGCGTCTGACGGGGTCCCTGTAGAACCATACCTTCCAGAGGAAAAGCCGGAGCGCCGCAAACACTAGAAAGAACCCGAGCAGCCAGGTCATCCTCACCACTCCCTCCACACCTTTTGAAGCTTGTAGGGCAATCTCACGATGTAGTAGGACGCGAGGCCGACGGCCGCCTTCGCGGGCTGCTTTTTCACGGAAGGGACATCCCGAACAGCGAAAACGTTGTTCCTGTACGCGTTATCGATGGCCGAATACGTTTTCGCGAGGCTTGTCTCCTTGAACAGCTGCGTGACGGCGTCGGAGGGGGTCGAGACGAGGGCATCTTCGGGCACGTCGGCGATGTCGCGCAGCTCCAGGTACAGCCCGCGAAGTTCCTCGTCATAACCGCGGCGCACGAACTCCGGCCTGAGACGGTTATACGCGCCGCGATCGAGATAGTACTTGCGCCTCCCAGTCGTAATGGCCGCTATACATTCGACTATCATTCTTATCCTGTCCAGGTCCCATATAGGGTCGAATATCCTGATCTCGATGGTCCCCAGTCTCTTCGCGAAAATGATGTCCTGGAACCTGTACCACGGGTCGCTCCGAAGCGGCCCGATCGCGTAAGAATTCGCCATCCTGTACGATTTCCCGAAGTATCTCCCGGACGCGAGCGGCGCGTTGGCGCTAAGGAGGGCCAGGAGGGGAAGGAAGCGGACGAGTCCCGCATAAGCATTCTCGGTGTCCCCAAGGTTCCCGACGTGTATGTGCATGCCGCACGTAAGGGTGGGCGCCTCCAGGTCCGCGAGGTGTCCGAGGGGCACCAGAAGCGCATCCCTGCATATCTCCGAGAATTCGCGGCGCCTGGCCGCCAGGTCGTTGATGAGGCCGGCAGAGTCTGGATGGCAGCCGGTGGACAACTCCACGCCACCCATTATTGCCTGTCTCATATCGCGGCCCCGGGCGAAATTGGAGTCGCTATGTGAATAGTAGAAGCCGGGGTTCCTCCACAGCAGCTTCGCTAGATAGTAAAGCGCTTCGAGGGACGTCCTCTCGGGATGCGTGACGAATATCTCTTCCTCTATGCCGAAAAGCGGTTTCCCCGGCGCGGAGAGACCGGACACCCGGATGCGCCTCAGATCAGTCATCTCCCGAGCATTATCTGTCTGAGAGTATATCACGGAGGACTACGGTAAAGGCAATGCCGCCGGTGAGGAGATTCAGATAGAACGTAAACAGCCTCCAGATGACGAGGAACGCCCCGATGGTGTGGAGGGGCGCCACCTGGGACAGGAGCACGAAAGTCCCAAGCTCCGCGGTACCGCTTCCCCCCGGAGTCGGAGTTATGCCGCTCAGAACGTAAACCAGCACTTCGAGCGCGAATACAACCATCCAGGGATAATCCACCCCGAGCCCGGACAGGGCCACAGGGCCAATCGCGAAGATCAGGACAAAATACAGGAGGGCGCAAGCGAACGCCCCCGTGACATGCAGTAGGTTTTCGCTGGCCAGCGCTCCCAGGCTCTTGCGGAAGTCCTTGAGGTTGCGGATGAACTTCCTTCCGAGTGCCACCAGCCGTGGGCGCTTCCGATTCCGCAACAGGCCCCTCAGCCATCTCTCGACTACGTCCGCTCTCAATGCGAGGGCCGAAAACGCGAGGAGACCGCACGCGTAGGCCGGCACGACCCAAAGGAATATGCTCCCCCACTTAACAGTGACATGCAGTGTACGAAGGACCACCATGGAGCCTATGGCAAGACACACGAGCGCGCTCTGCGCGACAATCCCTCCGCCCACAACTACGGCCGTCGCTTCCCCCCAATTCATGCCGCCCTGCTTGACGGCGTAGACGACGATGGGGGCCCCTCCGGCGAGAAACGGTGTTATCAGGGTGAGGAAGTTACCGGATAGGATGGCCTTGAATGCCACAAAGAACCCCACCGGTCTCCGCACCCCGCGCGTAAGCAGATACAGACGGCAGGAGTCCGCCAGCCATGCGGCCGATATAAGCCATGCACAAGTCGCGAGTTTGCCGCGGTCGAACGCCCGGAGTGACTCGACCGCCCTGGAACGGTCGGGGACCCAAAGGAATACAAGGAAAAGCGCAACCAGGCTCAATGCCATGGAAATGGCGAGGCTCCTGTAAGTACCTCTCTCCTTGATTCTCTTCACGTCATCGTGGTCGCTCACAGGCAAAGTAACCCCGTGTTTTCTTATAGTCGCTTTCCTACCGTATTCCGGGTCCGGCAGTGGGTTTCTCCACCCATCGCACCATCTCCTTTCCCTTTCAACTCCTCTAAGGAATGGCCCCCCCAAATGAAAAATCCGGCCATGACAGGAAACAGACGTAAATAAGGAACGAGGAACCCCGGCCTCGATTACAACTGAAAGCGAGTGAACGGGAGCGTAAAACTCACTAAACAGGGGAAATAAGAGGATGGTGCGCCTAGCAGGACTCGAACCTGCGCACCCGGCTCCGGAGGCCGGTGCTCTATCCTCTGAGCTATAGGCGCACTGTAACTCGGATTATATCAGAGTTTGCCCAGTACCAGCAACATGCCGAGCACCAGGAACGCAGCGCCCGACCCGAAGGTGATGTACCTCTGAGGCACGACCTTAATGAGCGCCTCTCCAACGAGGACTCCCAGAAGAGATGTCAACACCAGGGCGAGCGCCGCTCCGATGAATACGGACACGGGGGACCTCGTCTGCGCCGCCAACATCATAGTCGCCAGCTGCGTTTTATCACCCAGTTCAGCGATGAATACAAGGGCGAAAGTGCTGGCAAGCAGTTTCCAGTCCATTTGGCCACCTCACCCGGTCTCAGTGAACTCTCGCCTCACGGCCGAGTTGCCCCCGGCCCTCAATGTGCGGTCCAAAGCCCGCCCCGGCCTGCATGATGTCCCGTTCGAAATCGGCGAGCACCTGAGCGAGCGTCGGCTGGCCTATCTCCTGTAGTTCGTAGCGCACCCTGAGGTATGGCTTGTTGATCTCGGCCACTCTTCTCAGGTCGATCGGCGTGGCTATCAGTACCAGCTCGGCATCCGCGGCGTTAATCGTCGCTTCGAGCTCCTTTATCTGCTTGGGGCCATACCCCATAGCGGGCAACAGCGCACCCAGGTGAGGATATGTCTCGAAGGCCTTACGGATGCTACCGACCGCGTACGGCCTGGGATCGACCAGGGAGGCTGCTCCGAACTTTCTCGCCGCCACCACTCCGGCGCCGTAACCCATTTCGCCGTGGGTGAGGGTGGGTCCGTCCTCTATGACAAGTACGCGCTTTCCCCTTATCGAATCCGGTTCTTCCACGAACACCGGAGAAGCGGCGTCGATCACGACGGCGTCCGGGTTGTACCGGCGGACACTCTCCCTCACGGACTCGATCCCCTGGAGCGTAGCTGTCTCGACCTTGTTGATCACTACAACGTCCGCCATTCTCAGGTTCGTCTCGCCGGGGTGATAGCGCCTCTCGTGGCCCGGTCTGAGCGGGTCGACAAGCACGATGTTCAGGTCCGGATTGTAGAACGAGAAATCGTTGTTCCCACCGTCCCACAATATGACGTCAGCCTCGTCCTCTGCCGCCCTCAGTATCCTCTCATAGTCCACACCGGCATACACTACCGTTCCGTTCTCGATGTGGGCCTCGAACTCCTCTCTTTCCTCCACTGTACATTCGAACCTGTCCATGTCCTCGAAACTAGCGAATCGCTCGCAGGCCTGTTTCATGAGGTTCCCATACGGCATCGGGTGTCTGACCACAACTACGCGGTATCCCATATCGCCAAGGATCTCCCTGACCTTCCTCGTGGTCTGGCTCTTTCCGACGCCGGTCCGCACGGCCGTGACGGAAACGACCCGCTTGGAGGATCTCAGCATCGTGGACTCTGGTCCCAATAGCCGGAAATCGGCGCCCCCGGACAGAATCAGAGACGCCTTGTGCATCACGTATTCGTGAGGCACATCGCTGTAAGAGAACACTACCTCCTCCACGTCGCCCTTGTCCAGGAGTTCCGGCAGATTGGTTTCGGGATAGATGGGAATCCCGTCCGGATAGCCGGGTCCGGCAAGCTCCGCCGGGTACACCCGGCCCTCGATGTCGGGGATCTGCGTCGCGGTGAACGCAATCACCCGGTAGTCGTTATTCCCCCTGTAACAGGTATTGAAGTTGTGGAAATCCCGTCCCGCCGCACCCATGATGACGATCCCCCTGGGCACAGCAACACCTCCTCTATTCCCTTGTGCGGGGCGTTTTCGCCCACGTCCTCGGGTGTCTGTTCAACCTCTTCAGGAGCAGGGCGCTGGAGTACGGCACGGGAAAGAAGAACGCCGCCATCGGCAGGAAGAATAGCTGGACCACCACCAGCGCCCTTCTTAGGATTCCCCTGGGCCTGGCCACGGAATCCAGATAGGGCATGTACCTGTAATACGCGTACACGGTGAAACTGAAGTAGATGAGGGAGAACAGGTTGAGTATCCACCTGGCCCAGTTTGGCAGGATGAGCGGATCGACGAGACCGTTGTACCACAGCGCCATCACGACGGGTGGAACCAGCGTCGCCCCCTGGTACAGAACCCACTCCATCTGTCCTTTTACCAGGAGCTGTGTAAGCAACGGCCCCTTCCTGTAATCAGGATACCGGGTATCCTTGCGAATCTTGTCCATCACCTGGAGGTGGCCTGTACCCCACCTGAGACGCTGCGTAAAGAATGCGTGCAGGCTGGGCGGCGTTTGCTCCGATGAGTAGTACGGGAGGTACTCGGGCCAGGCGCCGCACTCGAGGTACGATCTGGTGCCTATCTCCAGGTCCTCCGTGAGCGCCGTGTGATCGTAGCCCTTCACCCGCGAGATTAGATCCCTGTCAAGAAATAGGTTCGTCCCTCCCACGAACGGCAGCCTGCGGAACAGGGCTGGCAAATACCAGTCGTGCGCGATGGCCTGATAAAGGGACGCGATCTTGCAGAACGGGCCCATCTGGTAGAAATTCCTCACCTGGAACACGGGGCCTTGCAGGATCTTCACCATGTCGCCCGACTGCAGACGCCTGTAAGCGACGTAGAGCAAAACGTCGGGATCGGGGCGGCTCTCAGCGTCATAGAATCCGCACATCTCGCTACGCGGATCGAGGTACGATAGTCCGTAGTTGAGTGCCCTGCCCTTCGTCGAAGGAACGGGTGAACCCGTCCTCTTTCCCTGGTAGAACCCGTCGAAATCGAAAGGCACCACGACGTGTTTAAGAGCCGGCCCGCGATTGCCTGCGGCGAGCTCCTTCATCTTCACCTCCACGATGTCCTGCGTCGTTGGAAGGCAGGCGTCGTGGACATCGGCCAGCATGGACGCCAGCCTGCCCTTGTTCCTGATTGAATGGACTTGCTGGAATATAACCCCGGAGATGCTCTGGGTAAGCGTCCGCAGGATCTCCCTCGTGACGTTGTGACTGGCGCGGGCGGCATACCTGATCATGCCATCCACGATGCGCCCGTTCGAGCCGGCCCTCAACCTGCAGTACGTGGCCACTACGGGCATGGCAAGGCTGAGGCACAACGGATACGCGCGGGATACCTCCTGGTCCCCGAGATGCGGGATCTCCCGCCTGACCAAAAGCTCCATCCTTTCCGTGGACGGTCTACCAGAGCCGGCCAGTATCTCAGTGGCCAATTCCCTCACCATGGCCTGTTGCCTCGCCGGCGGCAATTCGGATAGAAACCTGGATGACAGCACCTCTTCCTTGAACCAATCCGACCTGTGGAATTCCTTGAAGCACATCCTCACGATGAGGCCGATCAGGACCATCCTGGACCTGGGGCTTAGCCTGGCCTGCGAGTGACCGTCGATCGCCTCCGCCGCGCCGGCGATAATGCTCTCCTTCTCTTCCGCCCGCGCGGCCGTCTCCTTTTCGTCCGTCACGACGAGGATTTCGTATCTATCAGCCGGATAATTGAGGCCGCTCATATGGTCTATGGTCTTCTCGATCACTTCCGCCTCGTTCCGGGCGGGAACCATAATGCTTATAAATGGGATGTCAGTCCCCCTGCGCTCCGCCATCGACCCCAGCAGGGGTATCGAAAGGCGAGGTTTGCGCCTCCAGAATTCCGAATCGGCATACCATTTCCAAAAGAAGAATCGGATAAACAGGATGAAGAAGACCAAGTAGAGAGCTACTGCAGTGACATAGATGGTTTGAGGCAGGGTCACCCGGTTCACTCCCCTCTGGTGGGACCGTTCTGTAGTTTTGGTCAGCGCAGGAACGTATTATTCAGCGGATTGCCAGGCTGCGGGCCTCCAAATTCGCAGCATATCCATATATTGACTGCCGAACCGTGACGTGGTATATTCAAATCGAAATTCTTCGATATAGTTGGCCGCAGGGGTGAACTGGATGGAGTTCGATCCGGTGAAGGTGTTCAGAGCGCTGGGTAATGAAACGAGGTACGATCTATTCAGGAAGCTGCTGCGCGGCAATATCTCGACGTGCTGCGACAAGATATACTTCAACGAGACCGGTGTGTGCGTCACTGACGCGATACAACAGTCCGGCCTCGCACAGTCGACCGCGTCCTATCACCTGAAGGTGCTCGAGGAAGCGGGGCTGATTAGGTCGGAAAAACGCGGTCTTTGGACGTGCTACTTTCCGGAGCACGAGGTCCTCGACGCTCTGGGCCGCCTGTTCCTCGGATGTACCTCATCGAAAGAGGCGGACGGGTAATACCCGGTCATTTTTTGGCCCATTATATCGGGATCTTTCGATATAATCCCTCCGCAGGACGAGCGGGGAGACGAAGGAGGTTAAGGTGATGTTCGGAGAGATCGTTAGCATTACGGTGGAAGGAATCACTCACAACATCTGGTATCTGGCAACCGGCATACTGATGGCGGCGGGCATTGAGGCGTACCTGGATAGGTCCAGAGCGATGTCCTCGCTGTCGAAATCGGGCTGGATCGGCATACTGCTGGGGACCGCAGTGGGTGCGTTGACCCCGCTATGCTCGTGCGGCACTGCCGCTGTGATCCTCGCGCTCATAGCGTCGGGCGTCCCGTGGCCCCCAGTGGTGTCCTTCCTTGTATCGTCGCCGTTGATGAGCCCCTCCGACTACATGCTGACCGCGGGCGTTCTCGGGTCTTCCATGGCGAACGCGAAGCTCGCGACCGCAATCGCCCTCGGCCTCGCCTCCGGTGCAGCCGCATTCTACTTCGAGAGAAAGGGCCTGCTCGTCAACACGGCGGCGGAACCACCGGCCGCTATCGCCGGCGGCTCCTGCTGCTGTACTGCGGACTGCGACGATATTCCGACGAGCCCTTCGCGCTGCCGCGGCGGCGATGCGCCAATTGATGATCCCTGTTCCCGCGCCGCTTACACACCCGCGGCGCGTTTCTTGCGCGCGCTGAGAACCCAGGCCTGGTTCATTTTGAAGTACTTCGTACTGTTCTCTTTCCTGGGCGCCGTAACACAAGTGATAGTGCCGGAGTCATGGGTGAGGGGGTTGTTCGGGAGGGGCGGATCCTACTCAGTCATATCGGCGTCGCTGCTCGGCATCCCGCTCTACATGTCGTGCACGGCCTCCATCCCCTTCACTGCCTCGCTCATGCGGATGGGAATGAGTAAGGGCGCGGCACTGGCCTTCCTAACCTCGGGCCCTGGGACGCACCTGGGGGCGCTGGCCGCCGTCGGTTTGATTGCTCCCAGGCGTGTATGGTGGCTTTATATTGGGACAATATTCCTCGGAAGCGTCGTTGCGGGGTTGCTGTACGGATTGCCCTGATTACTCGGCGCGGATCAGGCGCCGCACGGTCCCCACGATGTCTTCCGCTAGTTCCACCGCATCCAGTGCTGTCTTGCTGTTGTAAGTCTTCGCTGGGATACCGTCCGGGAGGCCGTTGGGGTAACGCGTTGCCACGTAGAATCCATCGAGGGGGGCCCAGGCATCCCTTTTCGCATGGAACTCCGCGAGATGACGGGCGGCTTTCTCACATAGCGCACCCACGGAATGACCCAACACGATCGCTTCACCGCGGGCGTACAGGAATCCCTTCAGCGCCTTCTCTCCAACCTGTTGAGCAAGGAAGCAGGCGATGTGATATCCCCCTTCCGAAGCGAGATGCCTGGCCCACCTGAGATCCTCCTCAGCCTGTTGGAGCCAGCGTAAGCCCTCATCGAGTGGTTCCCTTCTCATAAAGCACCACCCCTTTCGCCAGTGCGTGCTTCAGGAAAGCACGGTCCGACATCCGATCGAATTCCTCCGGGGTATAAACGATGATATCTGCGTCGACGATTGGAACCAGGGCCCCGTAGACCCATGCGCTTCTCTCCACGAAAGGTAGGGGAGTATCGATCACGGCAACGAGATCCACGTCCGTCAACTCGTCGGCCCGCCCCTGCGCGAGGGATCCGATGAGTATCACCCGCTCCGCGCCAAGGTCCACGAGCGCCCGCGACATCCTTTCGACCTCTGCATGTAGCCTCGCCCGGTAATCCACCGGCCGTATCACGCCCCTGCGAAGTGTTTTCAGCCAGCACCGCCCGGAATCTCCATCAGCTCGATTCTATCATACCCGGCCCCGTGAGGCCCGATCGGACGCGAGACGCCCGATCGGCGCGCCGGTCAAACGAATACTTCCCCTCTCACCTCGATGGCCCTGCCGCAATCGGGGCATCGCCCGTCCTCCAACCTGGACCCGCGCAATTCCAGCCCGGAGCGTTCCAGGACCGTGGTCCCGCACCGGGGACAGCGAGTGTCACTCCCCCCGGCACCGGCCATGTTACCCAGGAAGACGTAGTGGAGATTCTCCATCGCGATCTCCCTGCACCGTTTGAGCGATGACTCGGGCGTCGGCGGCAGCGTCATCCGGTAGTTGGGGAAGTACCTCGACAGGTGGAGGGGTATTCCCCTTTCGATCGACGCCAGCCACTGAGAGAGGTCGCGGATCTCGTCGTCCGAATCATTGAGGCCAGGAACAATCAGCGTCGTGACCTCGACGTGGCACCCAGCAGCGCTCGCCGTCTCCACGGTCCTGAGCACTGGTTCGATCGTTCCGGCGCAGACCCTCCGGTAATACTCGTCGCTAAACGCCTTGACGTCGACGTTCATCCCGTCGATCAGCGGCAATAGCCTGTTCAGGGGTTCCTCAAGAATGAATCCGTTCGTCACCAGCACGTTCTTCAGGCCTTCCTCGCGGGCGAGCGCCGCCGCCTCCGCGACGTACTCATACCAGACGACCGGCTCCGAGTACGTATAGGCGATCCCCACAACCCGCCCGTCGGTCGCCCTTTCCTCGAGCGTCGCCCCAACCAGGGTTTCCGGCGCCAACTCCCGGGTGGGGGATTCCTCCTGGGCTATCTGCCAGTTCTGGCAGAACTTGCACGCGAAATTGCAGCCGGTGGTCCCCACGGAGACGATGTGCGATCCCGGGTAGAAATGATATAGCGGCTTCTTTTCGATCGGGTCCACGGCATAAGAGCTGCACCGGGCGTAACCCATCGCCCACAGGGTCCCGCCGAGATTCTTCCTGACGCGGCAGAATCCGGTCTTCCCTTCGGCTATGGAGCACTGCTTCGGGCAGAGCAGGCACTTGACGCCGGCCCCGGCGATCCGCTCAAAGAACGCAGCCTCCTTGGGCAAAGTCGCTGTTGCACCTCCCCGCTGGACGCGCACTGTCATGCATCACTCGGTCACCGCTCCCGATGGCGTTCCACGGTGAACCTGAACAGTCTCACGCCCTTCTCGTCCGGCCGTAGGCCGGCCTTCTGTTTGGCTATTGATACCTGCTCTTCGACTGTGTCCACTCCCTCAAGGTCGGGAAGCAATAGGCCCTGTCTGTGGCCTTTCTGGACTATGACCCCGTATTCCCGCGGATCGAGACCGCTCTCGTCGGGTATTTCCTCCGGTTCACCGAGCACGTCCACCGAGTAATCAAGGTCGTCCAATTCTCCAGGGGTTACGGGCTCGAATCGCGGATCCTCGACTCCGGCGCTGATGGCGTTCCGCATTATCTCGGCCGCCAGGTCCTTCTCCCGCGGCATTATCGTCCCGATACAACCCCTCAACCTGCCGGCCTTGCGCAGGGAGACGAACGCGCCGGACCTCCTGCTCATACCGTCTGGAACGCGGTCCGGCTTGCGGGCGGCTCGTCCCTCCCTGACGTACGTATCCAGGCTCAATCGCGCGAGGCTCACGTAAGGATCATCCGCCACATCGCCGCCGGTGGAGACGCCGTTGGCGTCCCCGGCTTTCTCTGCGACCGCGTCCACGACTTCGAACACGGCGGTGGCATAGCCGACCCCGAACGGGCCCTCGTACGACAATACCTCAGGACGATATGTGAGGCCGTCCAGCGCGCCGAACATGATGATTATCGGCCTCAGTCCGCACTCCCCCGCCTCCTCGGCCAGTCCCTCGTCCAGGGATAACAGCGCCTCAGCGTCTCCGGAACGAAGCGCCTCCACTATGATCCGGTCAAATTCCCTCCCGCGAGGCGAATAACCCGCCGGCGCGCCTCTAATGAGCCTGTGGGAAAGGTCCCCGCTCGCGACAAGCGCGCACCGACGTCCAAGTCCCTCGCACGCCTCCCTGAGCGCCTTCCCGAACTCGAAAAGGTCCCTCCTTGACAGAAAGGACATGGAGATCAATAACAGCCGGCCCCGAATCCCCGCTTTGGAGAGGTAGTACAGCGGCACAAGGGCGCCGTGATCGATGCCCGCCGTTCTTTTCTCCGAGGCGACGCAGGGAATACCGCGCTTCCTCGATTGTTCCAGGACCGCCCTTGCCAGGTCGAGGTCGTTTTCCATCTCCACCATCGCGCCGGGCGCGCCGAACTGGGCCAGGCTGCCCTTGAACGTCCGCGCGGTTGAGATCGCGAGGGCGTCCAGCAAAAGCGGGCCGTGCGGGGTGATCGCTATTATGGTTTCCGGCGAAACCGCGGCGATTCGTTCCGCCAGACCCCGCATCCCACGCACCGTCACAGCGGCTTTGGCAGTCTCGCGTCCTCCCACTTCAGGGACTATGATCGGTGGATGTGGCGAAACGGCCGCTATAATGATCCCATTATCCACGCGCTATCACTCCCCCGGGATGTATGGCTCGGCGTTCTCATTCGCGTCGCCCCCGGCAAATCCTGCGAGGACCCGCCGCCACGAGTATTCTGCCCCGGATCGTACCGCCGGTGACTATGTCGACAGTCCCTCCGAGAAGAATCTCGATATGCCGACGAAAATTGCCCAGGCCAGTCTGCGCTGGTACTCCGGCTGGGTCAGGAGGCGCTCCTCAGCGGGGTTCGAAAGGAAACCGAGTTCCACTGTTGCGGCGGGCACGGACATACGCCTCAAGACGTATTGCTGCGAATTCCCCAGGGCCTGTCTCCAGTGAACATCCGTCACCCGAGAAATCTCGCGTTGGATGGTTTCGGCCAGCCTGCGGCAGTCCGGATGGCCGTCCGACACATAGAAAGTCTGGGGCCCGTACTCAGAGGAAGACGGGAATTTGTTGCAGTGTATGCTGATAAAAAGGCTCGCTCCAGCGGACTTTGCCGTTTCCACCCGCAGGTCGAGATCGTCGATCTTCCTGGTGAGCGGCTGTTTGAATAGGTCGGCGAGATCCTCGTCTCCTTCCCGGGTGAGGATGACGGTAGCTCCCGCCGCGCGCAGGTAATCCCCCAGGATCCTTGCCACGTCCAGGTTTATCTGTTTCTCGACGGCGCCCGAGACCCCGACGGCGCCTGGGTCTATGCCGCCGTGACCTGCATCCAGGCATATCACGCGGTTCGCCATGACGCGGCCCGCGGGCACATATCCGCCCGTAACGTGGGAGGTGAGGAGGCCGAGTACAATAACACCCAACACGATGAGGCCGGTCCAAAGAGGGATCACTCTCAAGAGGGGGCGCGCACGCCCTGGAACGCATAGTATGATTATCATGCCGTATCCCAGCCCTTCAGGTTATAGCCTATTGCGGGCGGGATCCGCCTATGAAAGGATGACGCAGGCCGTCAAGCGGCGGGCTCGACAACGGCCGGGCTTTTGCCCGGCCGCGATTCGCGATGTTACCCGATTCACGCGGTTGACGTTATCTCTTGGAGAACTGCGGCGCCTTGCGGGCCTTTTTCAAGCCGTACTTGCGCCTTTCCTTCATCCTCGAGTCCCTCGTCAGGAATCCCGCCTTCTTGAGGGGGATCCTCAGCGTGGAGTCGGCTCTGGACAGCGCGCGGGCGATACCGTGCCTTACGGCACCCGCCTGTCCCGCTATGCCGCCACCCTCAACTGTCGCTTTGACATCGTACTTGCCCGACGTTTCCGCCACCGCTAGCGGTTGTGAGACAACGGTTTGAAGAGTCTTCATCGGGAAATATGATTCCAAGGGCTTGTCGTTCACCAATATCCTACCGGAGCCGGGAGCCACCCACACCCTGGCCACGGATTCTTTCCTACGACCTGTGGCGTAAACTTGAATTTCAGCGGCCATTTAGGCCCTCCTCTCAGATCACTGCTCAGAAGTCCTGCAACTGCTCCGGTTTCTGTGCGGCGTGCGGGTGCTCCGGTCCCGCGTACACCTTCAGTTTCCTGGACATCTGACGGCCCAAGGTATTGTGGGGGAGCATGCCCTTCACCGCAAGCTCGATGAGTCTCTCCGGCTTCTTCGCCCTCATTTCTCCGAGGGAAATCGCTTTGAGCCCACCCGGATACATGCTGTGCCTGTATGAAAACTCGTTCTCCGCCTTCTTACCGGTCAGGAGAACCTTGGAAGCGTTGACGACTATCACGAAGTCGCCGGTGTCAACATGGGGAGTGAACACGGGTTTCGTCTTTCCCCTCAGTATCCTGGCTATCTGGCTGGCCAGGCGTCCGAGCGACTTGCCCGTCGCGTCAACCACGTACCACTTCCGGTCGACCTCACCCGGCTTGGCCAGGTAGGTGCTTTTCATCATGAATCCCCCTCAAATGCTGGTGGTCGGCCCCAAAAAGTCACATTGATCATTGTATACAACGCCATCTGGCATGTCAAGGAAAACAACGAGCCGGCTTTCCCCCGTAGCGCACTTCCTCCAGGCAGAGGCCGGCTGGGGGCAGCGTGGGCCCCGCGAGGTCCCTCGCCAGCTCTTCCAGCGCCCTCCGCACCTCCCGCGGCCGCCGCTTTCCCGTGCCCACCTCGAGAATTGTGCCGGCCATGATCCTGACCATGTTGTACAGGAAGCCGTCGGCCTCTACTGTAAACACTACGACTCGGCCCCTTGCGTCCGCGCGGGGGTTGTCTCCCCGGGCGCATATCCCGACGCTCCGCACCTCCACCCGCGGCTCCACGTTAACGCTGGAATGGAATACGGTTCGCCTGGTGGTGAGCACCGAACCCCCGGTGGATCGAAACGCCGAGAAATCGTGCGTGCCGGCGAACTCGGCGGCGGCCTCGCCCATCACTGTCACGTCCAGGTCCTGCGGCACCCACAGGCTGTACCTGCTCCGAAACGGGGATGGGAACTCGGCGTTCCAGAACGTGTAACTGTACACCTTGGAGGTGGCGCTGTATCTGGAATGGAAATCCGGGCCAACCTCCTCGGCCGATACTACTACAATGTCCCCGGGAAGCACGCTATTCAGCGCATGAGCGAATCTGTCGGTGGGCACTCGGGATAGCGTCTTGAAGTTCACCACCTGCCCACGCGCGTGGACACCCGAATCCGTCCTTCCCGCGCCGGTGACGGGAGTCCTTTTGCCCGTTATTTTCTCGATTGCATCCTGGAGGACGCTTTGAATGGTGGGGATCGTCCCCTGCACCTGGAATCCGTGGTAGTTCGTGCCGTCGTATTCGAGATGGAGCATTATGTTTCTCATTTCATCACGCCACCAGGTTCAGTGGGAAGGCCCTGTTCAGAAGTATAACCCCGGCCGCGAACGCGGCGAACACGACGAGCGCGACGTAGTCCTTCCAGGTCACTTTCAGCTCCACCATCCTGGTCCTGTTCTGTCCCCCCCTGTAGCAGCGGGCTTCCATCGCCATGGCCAGGTCGTCCGCTCGCCTGAAGGCGCCGACGAACAGGGGCACAAGGAGCGGCACAAGGCTCTGCGCCCTCTTAAAGACGTTGCCGGTCTCGAAGTCGGCGCCTCGCGCCATCTGCGCTTTCATTATCTTGTCCGCTTCTTCCAGGAGCGTCGGGATGAACCGTAACGCGATGGTCATCATCATCGCGAGCTCGTGCGCTGGAACGCCCAATCGTTGAAGCGGCTTGAGTATGCTCTCGAGGCCGTCCGTGAGCGATATGGGCGATGTCGTCAGCGTCAAGAGAGAAGTCGTGGCTATCAAGATAATGAGGCGCGCCCCGACGAGCCCTCCCTGGATGGCGCCCTCACGCGACGCAGTGATGGGTCCCAGGGTGAACAGGGGTTGCCCCTTGGTGAAGAATACGTGCAAGACCATTGTGAATGCGAGTATGAATATGATCGGCCGCAGCCCCCTGATGATCATCACGAACGGCACCCGCGAAATCCAGATCGCGCCCACTGTCAGCATCGCCAGCAGTATGTAGGCATACAGGCTGCCCGCCAAGAAAAGCACCGCAATGAACAGGGTCGTGATGGCTATCTTGACCCTGGGATCGAGGTCGTGAATAGCGGAATCGG
>JAHDPS010000367.1 GCA_018434225.1 Bacillota bacterium | reverse complement strand
TAGAGGCAGCGACATCTCCAAGGTGCCTCCGTACAGGCGGGTGGGCCTTGGAATCGCACTCGTGCCCGAGGGTAGGCGCGTATTCGCGGATCTGACCGTCAGGGAAAACCTCATAATGGGGTCATATATGAGACGCGACAACGCGCAAGTGTCCAAGGATATGGCATTCGTATATGAGCTGTTTCCCGTGCTGAACGATCGCAAACGACAGCCAGCCGGGACCCTGAGCGGCGGAGAACAGCAGATGTTGGCGATAGGCAGGGCGCTCATGAGTAAGCCGAGCCTGCTTATACTCGACGAGCCATCCCTCGGCGTGGCACCCTTGATTGTGAAAGAAGTATTCAGGACGATTAGCCGCCTCAAAGAGGAGGGACTTACTATCCTCCTTGTGGAGCAGAACGCTCGGATGGCCTTATCAGTAGCCAGCCGGGGATACGTCATCGAAACCGGTAAGATAGTGCTGTCGGCGGGGGTGGAAGAACTGCGGGGCAATCCCAACGTGAAAAAGGCCTACCTGGGGGGATGATTGTTGCAGGTGTCTGTAGTAGCACAGCAGGCAGTAAACGCAGTTACGCTTGGCAGCATATATGCCCTGCTCGCCATTGGGTACACGATTGTCTACGGGATTCTCCGGTTGGTCAACTTTGCCCACGGTGATAGCTTCATGCTGGGGGCATATGGCGTGCTCTTGTTACTGACCGGACTCAAGATGAGCTTCTGGACCGCCACTGCGGGGTCGCTTGCACTGGCTGGCTTGTTGGGGTTGCTGATTGAGCGGAGCGCTTATCGACCGCTGAGGGGAACCGCCGAGGTAAACCTGCTGATATCCTCCCTGGCAGTATCAATGATACTGGAGAATCTCGTGATAATGGTGGTCGGCGCGCGCCCAAGGACAATCCCGGTACCACGCTTGTTTGAAGCCAGTGTCTCCATGGGAGACGTCATCGTGTCGTATCTGGCGATCCTGATCGTCGTCACCACCTTCGGTCTCATGGCGGCACTCCTGCTTCTCGTTACGAGAACCAAGATCGGCATAGCCATGAGGGCTACCGCTAACGATCTAGAGGCTTGCGTGTTGATGGGGGTCGACAGCAATACGGTGATCGCTGTTGCCTTCGCCACAGGCGCGGTCCTGGCGGGAGCCGGGGGTATACTCTGGGCATCTAAGTACACGGTGTTTGACCCACTTGTCGGTTTCCTACCAGGCTTGAAAGCATTCATTGCTGCTGTCCTAGGCGGCATCGGAATCCTACAAGGGGCCGTGCTTGGAGGGTACCTGCTGGGGGCTGCGGAGGTGTTTCTTGTCGCGCTGCTTCCATCCGACTTGTCTGCCTACAGAGACATCATGGTGCAGATGGTGCTGATTGTCGTACTGCTAGTGAAACCAGAAGGCCTTCTCGGGCGCAGGAGGTAGGGCGATGTCCAGGAATCGGAAAGTGCTGGTTGTTCTCTCAATAGCCGGACTCGCGGCGTCGCTTGCCGTTTGCCAGGCGGTTCTCGATCAGTACTACATGGGGTTGGTGGCCTTAGTGGGCATCAACGCTTTGACCGTGCTAAGTCTCAACGTGACGAATGGGTATGTCGGGATATTCTCCCTGGCGACCGGAGGCCTAATGTCGCTCGCTGCGTACGTGTCAGCGATTCTAACTCTCTCCCCGACGTACAAGATGGCCAACATTCCGGCCCTGCCTACATGGCTTTCTGGGCTGGAGGTGCCATTCTTTTTGGCTACCGTTGCAGGGGCGTTGGTCGCGGTATCTCTGGGGGCACTCTTCGTGTTTCCTGCTCTGCGATTGAAGGGGCACTACTTTGCTCTCGCCTCGCTGGCCTTTGCCGAGATAATCCGGCTCCTTTCACTGAATCTCAAGGCTTACACCCGTGGGGCACTGAGCCTTACAGGTCTCACCCAGCATACTAATGTGTGGTGGGTGTACGGCTGGCTCCTTCTTGAGATATATGTAGTCTGGCGCCTACTCGCCTCAAAGTATGGCCGCGCTTTCGTAGCCATTCGTGAAGACGATACTCTTGCAGAGGCATGTGGAATTAATCTGGCCGTCTACAAGACGATATCCTTCTTGATCGGCGGCCTTTTTGCGGGGGTCGGCGGGGTACTGTGGGCTCATCTTGCTCGCATTGTCAGTCCTATTTCCTTCAGATTACCCGTGGTGTTCAATTTCGTCATAATGATGGTAGTTGGTGGCTCAGGGAGTGTGAGCGGCGCCGTATTGGGAGCAA
Organism: Bacillota bacterium; assembly: GCA_018434225.1. Classification (GTDB taxonomy): domain Bacteria; phylum Bacillota; class Sulfobacillia; order JABLXB01; family JABLXB01; genus SM1-B181. The sequence goes on along the minus strand of JAHDPS010000367.1, from coordinate 299 downwards.
TCTTGCTTACGATCGGACCGGAGATTCTGAGGCCCATTGAGGAAGGGTTCAGGGTGTTCGGACTAAGACTCCCGCCGCTGTACGGATTGACTCAGATCCTTCTAGCGATATTCCTGGTGACGCTGCTTGTGAAGCGGCCCAAGGGTTTCACCCAGGGACGGGAGATTCTCCCCCGCTAGACAGGTGGAGTGAATCCAATCGGTCACCCAGGCGCCCCCGTTCACTGCGGCGTTCCGGTACAGTCTTGGGGCCGGAGTCAATATGACCGATCTCAGGGTTAGTCGTCCGGCACACGCCCT
>JAHDPS010000112.1 GCA_018434225.1 Bacillota bacterium | reverse complement strand
CTCTCGCGGCTAGAGTCGAGTAAACCTCGGCTATGCCCTCGTATACCCTCACGTCTCTGGGAATCCACTTTGCGGTCTCGATCGAGGAATCCAGCGCCTCTTCGAGATCCCCAATTGAAGCGAGCAACTCGACCGCCCGGATCCTTGCGGGGAGATTGGAGCGTTGAACCGCGACAGCCCTCCGGCAATAATCCCTAACCTGATCCAGTCGCCAGGGTTGTGCATCAACAGTATAACTCGCAATTGACAACTGCGCCAGGTCTATCCAGTAGGACGCCGTGTACGGATCCAGCCCGATCGCCTCGCGATACGACTTTTCGGCGGCGACATAGTCACAGGACAACATCGCTCTCGCGCCGGCCGCCCCTCTCTCGCTCGCCTCCGATAGCCTCGCGCTGGGCACGAAGACGATGGTGCACAACAAGAGCCCGGCGACGCCTTGTCCAAGCGCCGAGCGGATTGTCACAGTTGGGCCAGCCACGGGATCGAATCTAATCCGGTTTCCCCGCGCGCCACCGGCCTCAACGACGCCATTCGGCGCGCCCTGCGACGCGCTCCGGAACACGCCGTTGGCGCACGCCATGAGGCCCCACGCGCACGCCGCTATCGCCGTAAGGGAGAAATCGAAATCGACGCACGAGTGCAGTCCCAGTGCGACCGCGCCGGTGAACGCCGGCCAGGCAGCCATCCAGGCGGTTTCGGCGCACGCGTCCTCTTCTCCGCGGATTTCGCCCAGGCGCCTTCGTCGCCAGAGATGCACGGCGTGCCCGATTAGTACTGCCCACATCCCGAGATAGATCAGGAACCCGGGGACACCCGTCTCCACACCGATCTCCAGCGGGTGGCTATGCACGAGCGCGGATGAATACAGCTTCTTCTGATACATGTGGTACAGGGCGTTCCACCCGCCGCCTCCGGCGCCGAGCAGTGGCCGGTCCCTCATGATCCTGACGGCATCCCCCCAGAATACCTGCCGGGCAATAAGGCTCGGGTTACCGGCGTCTATACTTTCGACTTGGACCGCCACTCCGGGAGTCAGGAATCCCCTCGCGGCGGTCGGGTAGGCGTAGCCTGCGTACACTGCGTACCACAGCACGACTCCCACCGCCCACACCGATAGGGCGTATCGCGCGATCATCTGGGTCTGCGGGGATGCAGAGGTGCCGCTCAGCGTGCGGCTCAGCATCTTTATGATCGCTATTGCAAGCACGACCGCCAGCGTTGCAATGCCAATCCACGCGCAGATCGTTATCGCGGCGCGCGCACCCGCCGCGTCCGCGGCTCCAGCGGCGCCCGCCGAGGCCTTTGTCACCGAGGCGATGGCTCGCTCGACACGCTTCAATATT